>DATGFK010000569.1:0-17663 GCA_035309185.1 Aggregatilineales bacterium | reverse complement strand
CCACCAGCAGTACATGCGACACGTCTTCCTTAAAAATGCCGCTACGTTGAGCCGTGTGCAAGACTTTTTCGATGCTGTGGCGAAGCGCGCTGTACATGCCGTTCGCTTCCAGCAAAGTCTCAAGAACAGTGCGAGTAACTTCAACCGAATACTCCTGTCCGCCAGCCCGAAAATTGAGGGCTGTCGTTTCTGCGGCGGAGAGGGCAATCTTAGCCCGTTCACATTCAGTCAGCAGTGCTGTGCTGTCGTCGCCCAGCCTGTCCGGCGACAAGTGCTGTTGGGCAAGTACACTGTTGAATAGCCACCGATCCACATCGCTGCCACCCAGCGTGCAGCCCGCTTTGGCGATCACACGCGCCGTGTGGGCCTCTCCAGTTTCTCGCCGCAGTATAGACAGAAGCCCGCCTGCCTTTTCGCGGCTTTCAGGTAGTTGCACCAGGGAAAGATCGAGCGTGCCGCCGCCAAAGTCGAACACAAGCGCCAGCGCTCCTGGCTCGGACGCGCCGTATCCCAGAGCCGCAGCGGTGGATTCATCCACCACGTGTATCTGCTCGGCGTCAAGCAGACTCATGGTGTTGCTGAGCCAGGCGACGTATCCGTCAAAAGAAGTAACGGGGGCGGTCAGCACCAGGGCCTCAATGCCTTGCGCTTTACCAGGATTGTCCTCTGATCTCTGATCCCGGATGGCCTGGATAATTTCCTGTAGAAAGTGACTCCCCGCGTCTCGATCCGTCCAGGGCACCCCGTCAATGATCTGCTCATTGGCGACCGTGCTGACTAGTCCCCGCTTAAAATTGCGGAACAGACGATTGCCCGGATTTTCGTCGAACCTGGCCGCTCGCACCGTTTGCCCGACGCGAACCGTTTGCTCTCGCCCATCTTCGACATACAGCAGCGAAGGCACAAAGGCCAATCCATCGGGCAGGCGCGCGCTGACCTGTGGCAACGCGACAATGTCCGCTGTGCCAGTATTGGTGTCCCAACGTGCGATCACGGTATTGGTTGTGCCGAAATCAATCGCCAGTTTGTCGCCCATGCCGCCTCTTTCGCAGGTGCTATTACGTTGAGATATATTGCGTTTCGCAATAAGACTATCATAGAATTGGAAGGGCCGTCAAGCGCACAGTGTAAATTTGTCGTCAAGAACTCATCAAGCAAATGTAAAACTAACAGATAACCAACTTGAATCAAACTGAATATTAATATAATATGTTCTAAAAGGAATGTGGATGACTGGCAGTTATGTCAACCATTGACAGCCCGCGTGACGCGCGCCTGCTCGATTTTGACGAGCTACTAAGCGAAACGGAATATGACCCTGATAACAGGGAGCTGGTCGGCGCACTCTTGATCCGGAGTGCGCAGATTGATCCTACGACATTGACGGAAGCGCAGCAGGAGCGGCTGTACACCGTCCTGGCTTACGTCTTTGTAAATGTAGCCGGTGGGAGCCATAACGCCCTGCAAGCGGCACTTCAGCGCGCGTTGACCCAGCCTGCCGTGTTGGAATATTTTGAACGCAGGGTTGAAGCCAGCACCGACTTCATGGATATGCTGGAGAACAACCCGGCGGCACCGGTCATCCTGGCACTGCTCTGTGGGCACGAGGACGATGAAATTGCAGAAAAGGCAGCCCTGGCGCTCGGTTATACTGGAAACCGCAACGTTTATCGAATGTTAAAGCGCTGGTTGTCGGAAGGAACAAACAAAAGGCTCGTTCGCGCTGCTGAAATTGCGCTCCCCTATTTTGATGTCTGACCTCAGCCAGGCTCCGTTCGATTACCGCGCTGTTCAGGATATATCAGCCTAAGCTCTCAGTAAGCGCCGCGTGAAACCAGATTTTCCCGCTGAAGGCTTCGCGACCGGCATTATCGAGGCTGTTTAGCGTCAGCGCGCTAACTGAGCTAAACGCTTCGCGCAAGGCAGACACGGTCTCCTCATCGCCAACCGCCTGGAGTACCTGGATCGCACGCCAGTAAGCCAGCCCCGGCAAAATGAGATCAGTTATGTCCTGCTTCAGAAGGCGTGACACCAGCGACCCAATCTGATAGTGGGCCGCTGACAGGTCGCCTCGGTTCAATGCCAACTCTGCCAATGCCGCAGCCGTTTCCTCCGCATTGCGTTCGCCGACATGGGCCTCGAACAGCGCATAGGCTTCCTTAAAGGCTCCTGTTGCTTCATCAGGGAGATTTTGTAGCACGTACACGTTGCCGATGTGAAACAGCGTCCTGGCTGCGTCGGTTTCCGTGTCCAGTGTGCGCTGCATTGCCAGCCCACGTCGCATATAGGCCAGCGCTTCATCATAAGCTTGGTGGTAGTAGGCGATGGTGCCCAACCCAACCAGACTTGCGGCTTCACCCGCACGCTCGCCGATGTTGTGGAGAATTTTGTAAGCATCCAGTAGATAGGTATTGCCCTCGCTCAAGGCGCCCAGGCTCACCAGCGTAGTACCTATATTGAGCAGGGTCAGCCCTTCTTGCCGCCGATCCCCGATCTGGCGAAGGAGCGAAATTTGTTGGGTGTAAGCCGCCAGCGCCGCTGGCAGATTATTCCGGCGAGAGTGCCATCTTGCCAGGGTCGCCCAGCCATCGGCTTCCAACACCGGGTTGTGGAGTTCGCTGGCCTGGCTGATCGCTGCTTGTAAGGTCTCGGCAAGGTTTTCCGGTTGCGTATCTGATGCAATAAAAAGCGTCAGTTGAATCTGGTATTCAAGCTGGCCGGTCCTATCTGCGATGACTTGCATTGTCGGAATAAGGCTCTCTGCCTCTTCAGGCTGGTTGAGAACCAGGAACGCAGCGCGTAACAGCAAGTACCCTTCCCAGGCCAGGCTATCTTCACCAGCCTGGATGGAATAGGTCACCGCTTTCTGCGCGGCCTGGATGACCTTGCCCCAGGCGCTTGTCTGGGTGTAATAGTCGGCCCAAAACAGATAGATGATGGCCTGCCAGTCGGGACGCTCGCTGTGGCTTGCCAGCTCTTGCAGTGAAGGGAGTTCCTGTTGTACGGTTCGCATATCCCCCAGCCGCAGCATGATTTCGATGCTGCGCCGGGTGATCTCAAACCGCTCTGCGTCGTCGCGGGCCAGGTCAAGTGCCTGCCGGAAATAACCCAGCGCCGACTGGTTTGCATAATCTTTATAGGCCCGTTCAGCGGCCAGCCCAATGTAATGGTGTGCCCGTTCGTCGTCGCCGCTCCGGGCGAAGTGGTACGCTAACCGTTCGGTTGCATCGGGAGCCAGAACTTCCAGCGCGGAGGCCACGGCCTGGTGCAACTGGCGGCGCTGGGCAAATAACAAACTCTGATAGGTCACTTCTTGCGTGATGGCATGTTTGAACAGGTAGGTCAATTCCTGATCGGGCGTTTCCTGATAGGAAAAGTCGCGCTCCTCCAGGACGCGCAGATGCTCAAGCAGTTCGTCATACTGCATGGGGATCGGAATACTGCGGGCCAGCACGCTGACCTGGAATTCCTGGCCGATGACCGCCGCGACTTTCAAGACAAGCTTTTCCGTCTCATTGAGGCGATCAATGCGCGCCTGGACAAGCTTCTGCACCGTGCTGGGCAGATCGGCTGATTGCAGGTCTCCTTCAACGAATACGATGCTGCCGACGACTTTGATGTGTCCCGTCTCAATCAGGGTATCAATCAATTCCTGGATGAAGAAGGGGTTACCATGAGCGCGCTCATAGACGAAGTGAGACAGTTCAGGCGGACTGCTGGCATCCAGGTATTTCTCGATCATATCTGTCACCGAGGTGCGACTTAGCTCCGCGATTTGCATCACCATGCTCAGGTGCATTCCCGCCAGTTCACGAATAATGGCCTGCGGATGGTCGGCTTCGATCAAAGGCCGGTGTACCAGCAGTACCAGCATTTTGGAGGGATCAACGGCCAGCCGACGTGCCAGTTCGATGACTAACGCCTCCGATACTTCGTCTATCCAATGCGTGTCTTCAAGGATCAGCAGCAGTGGCTGCTTGCGGGACAGATGAATGAGCACATCCGTCACCAACGCAAATAGCGCATTCTGGCGCAGACGCCCGTCCAAAGTGACCGTCACGGGAGTATCCGCGATTGGAAGTTCCAGGATGTCGCCAAAAAGGGGCAGGCGCGGCAGCCAATCCACGTTGGTTTCGACCACGAAGCGATAGAGCTGGGCCAGGTTTTCGGCGGACGGCGCATCCAGATTCAAGCCGAGCAAAGAAAACAGGATATCCCGCCAGGGCAGATAGGCGACGTTACGTCCGGTGCTGAGACAATCCCCACCTGCTGCGCGGAATCCTTGCGCTGTTGCCAGGCGAACCAGTTCCGCAACCAGTCGGCTCTTGCCAATCCCTGCCGGTCCCACGACCCGCGCGATGCGTGGATAGCCCTTAAGCGATGCGTTGGCAAGCTTGTGAAGCTGATTAAGTTCTCGCTCCCTGCCCACCAGTTCGCCTACATGCGCCTGCTGCTGGCTTCCAGCGAGGATGACCTTTGGATCGGAAACCGGAATCGATTCGGAAAGCCCCTTGACGGTGACGGCAGGCAATTCTTCAAAGACGATACGCGGGCCAACTTCGTCGCGCACTTTGGATGTGACCAGTACCTGATGTGTTTTGGCCGCCGACATCAGGCGTGAGGCGACATTCGTTTCTTCGCCCACGGTCGTATACTCGTGGCGGACTTCGCCGCCGAGCGTTCCCGCGTAAAGCAGTCCGCGACTGAGGCCGATGCGGACGACTTGCAATCCATCCGGCTCTGCGCTCATGTCTCGCAGAGCCATTGCGGCACGCACGGCGCGTTCGGCGTCGTCGCCATAGCTGATTGGCGCGCCGAACACGCCAAATAGCACACTGCCTTTGTCGCCCACTTCTGCCGAAACAAACCGCCCACCAAAACTTGCAAGCACGCTTTGCACCGAACGCACCTGGTAGTCGAGTGCATCTCGCGCGTCTTCCTGCTCCGGTGGAACGGAATTGATTTGTAGAAAAGCCGGAATGGCATAGCGCAGTTCGCCTACGTAGTCGCCAAAGCCGCTTTCCACCCGTTCACGAATGGCAGAATCTACGAATGGGCGAACGGCATTCAGTGTATCTTCGAGGTTGCCTTCTACAGCCCAAGCGGGCCAGCGGTAGCGGCGAGCGGACTTCGCAGTGGCATCCGGGATGGCGGTAACGTCCACGTTGCCGGAGCCAATTTGTTGGATGGTCAGGCCTGCATCTACCATCTCCAACAGGCTGTCTTTGTGCAAAAGCACCTGACCGGGCAGCGCTTCCAGGCTCAGACGTGCCATCTGTTCGACGGCTGGCCCGAGGAGAACGTCAAGCAGGCCGTGCTGGCGCTGTCCCACAACCCATCGGAAGGCTTTGCCAGTGCCAACGCAGACTTTCAGCTTGAGGCCGCGAAACAGCGGCATCAGCGCTTGCATTTCACGCCCAGCAGCTAACGCCCGCAACGCTGCCGGGGTCGGGGATTCTCCGTCGTCAGGTAGGCTTTGCCCATCGTCAAACCAGGCGATGAAGCCGTCACCGGTGAAGCGGATTACACTTCCACCGTGATGGAAGACCTGCCCGGCAATCGCCTCAAACATGGGATTGAGACGGCGCTTGAGTTCTTCGGAGGCGCGTTCGGCGCCGTACTCGACCACAAACTGCGTGGTCATCGGCGTGAAGCCAGAAATGTCCACCAGGAGCGCCGCGCCTTCGGTACTGGTCGGAAGGTCGCTACCGCGTAGCAGCGCCCGGAAACGATCGGTGGGGAGATATGGGCTAAAAAGGTGAAGGAGTTCTTCAGGTTTCATGGCAACCCATGCCCTATGATTTCGGTGAGGCGCGCAGGAAGCGCACTCAATGTTATACTACCCTGTTGTGAGTGTTACAAACAGATAGACCTATCAATTTTGCACATTGCCGAAAGGTACCACAGCGATGTTTGACACGGGCCGACCTGCACCCTCACCCTCGCGAGGGTTATCCATCATGGAAATTCTGGATCGCAGTTTTCGGATCTATCGCCGGAACTTCTTTCCGTTCTTTTTGCTGGCCTTAATCGTGCAGATTCCGCTCGCAGTGATTGCAACTGCTATTACTGAACCCCAGGCGGTAGCTTTCCAGGCCTCCCTGACTCGGATGGGTGTTCAACCTAACCAGTCTACCATGACTCCTGAGCAGGCTCAGACCATCATGGGGCCATTAATCAGCGGCCTCATCGGACTGTTTGTCGTGGTTATCCTGGTGTCGCTCATCTCGCTGCTTATTCAGCTTGTGTTGGTGAATGGTACTCTAACTTATATCACATCGGAGAATCACCTGGGCCGCGAAACCACGCTGGGCGGCGCGCTGCGGGCCGTGGCAGCCCGCCTTCAGGCCGTGCTGAGTGGCCTGGCATCCTTCTATGCGGCCTTTGCCGTTGCTTTAATCGGGATTAGCCTGGTCATCTGTCCGTGTGGAGTCGGCCTCATTTTCGTCTTTGCCCTGGGTGGAGGTACTCAGATCACGCAAGTCGTCGCGCTGTGCATCGTGGGCCTCGAATTTGGCGTTATCGGCTACGGATACCTGGCCGGAAGTTCACTCCTGGTTCCAATCCTGACCCTGGAGCGTGGCAACATCACGACTAACCTGGGCCGTTCCTGGATGCTTGGTAAATCGCGGATTTGGGCTGTCCTGGCGATCACGGCAGCCATTGCAATCGTAAACGGGATCGTCGTGGCGGCGATTTCCACGCTTGCCACAAGGTCTTTTGGCAGCGCGCCCAGTACAGGCGCCCAAGTCCTGGCAAGTGTCCTGGCAACCTTGCCAGCCGCGCTCTTTGCGCCGCTGCTTCCCATCGCCTACACGGAAATCTATTTCGACGCCCGCGTCCGACTTGAAGCCCTCGATGTCGCCCTGAAGTCCGTCAATGCGCCCGATGCCGCTGTTAAGGATGTGCCAGCGCCCGCCGGCGGCCGCTTCCTGGCAGGCGACGATTTCTTGAATATCGCGCTGTTTGCAGTGGGCGGGCTTATCTTGATGCTGCTGTACTACTTCCTCATTATGACCGCATTCGGTTCGCAATTCGGACGAATTGGCCCATAGCGCCTACTATCACTCGTAACGCAGCGCCTGGAGCGGCTTTTCGCCCGATGCGCCCCAAGCTGTCAGGAATGTGGCGGCAAGGGTCACGGCGATAGACAGGAAGAGCATAATGGCAAGCAAGTCTATCGGCACAGGCAACTGAACCAGCCCGCCGCTTAAGAGCGGGGCAGCCGCAAAAATCAGCAGGCTCGGCAGCAAACTGATGATGCCCCCGACAAGCCCGACAATTCCGTTTTCCAGCAGCAACTGGTTCAGAGCCTGCCAGCGTTTGACGCCCAGCGCCTTCAAGATAGCGATCTGGCGGCGGCGTTCAAGAGTAGCCAGGGAAACTGTCGTGGCGATCAACACCGTTGCGGCAAATAGCGACAACACGGAAACCAGGATCGGCAGCGCCGACATCTGGGTCAATAGCCGGTTAAAGATCGCGTCGAACACGCTCAGGTCGAACACAAAGACGCCTGGAACCGCGCCTACCGACGCCATCACATCGTTGATCGACTCTGGTTTCACGTTGGCTATCGTGAGGTCAAAGGGTAGCGTGCCTGACGCCACATCGAGAGGCGCCTGAACGGCGCTATCGCCCAGGCTGAAGGGAATCAACCCGGTTCGCGGATCAGGATCGATAAGCCCTACGACGGTAAAATCGTGGATCTGGCCCCCAATGTCATACGTAAAGGTAGAACCCACGTGAACGCCCAATGGGGCCAGTTGTGGGAGGTTTGGAACGACGAGGTTGTATTTCCCGGCATCGGAGTCGTCCAGGTAGCGGCCCGCAGCGAGTGTTCCGCGCGGCGGACTGCCGTGAACACGCATCCCAATGAGCGCATTGAGCTGGCCTGCGGCAACTTTGGTGTTGAGGTCGTCCGGGGCCAGGAGATGGCTATCCCAACTATAGTCGCCATTGATTGCCACCAGCGAGGATCGGAAAATACGCACTTCCCGGTACCCCGATACGCCTTGAGCGCTGTCCATACGCGCATGGACAGCCCCGTTGGTCAGGGAAAGCAGCGGCAGCACAATCACGTTTCCGCCCAACGGCTCGCTGATGCTGGAATGAAGTAGCATCGTAAGGCTCCGCGTCATGATCAGTGTGCCGCTGAGGGCGGTCATGCCGATAATCAAGGCCAGCAAACTGAGGGAAGTCCTCGCGCGGTGCTGCGTCAAGGCGCGCACGGCAATGCGCAAATTGGGGTTCTGGAAGCTCGGCAGGTGTCCCAACAACCAGACGACGATCCAGATCAGGATGAGAATGATGACGATGATCGCAAAAACCACTAAAGTGCCAATCCATCCATAGGGCAAGTTAGCAAGTGCGCTCATGAAACCTGTGTTCGGGCCAGGTCGGGTTGGAAATGCGCCGCTGGCGGCGTTGCCAATGATCGCCTGGGACATCGCACCAATGCCCACAAGCAGCACGATCAAGCTAAATACGCCCGCCAGACAGCCCATCCGCGTCAGCGGGACATTGCCCTGGCGCAGCACGAGGGCAGGGCGCACCTGAGCGGCGATGAGCGTGGGAAGGATGCTGAAAAGGATGGCAATGACCAGCCCAAGTCCCAGGCCAAGCGCCAGCGGATCGAGACTGAACCGCCAGGGTAGAGTCACGGAAAAAGCCTCTTCTCCAAAGCTGCGTGCCAGCAGACTCAGCACCAGGCCTATACCCAGGCCCAATACACTTCCGATAATGCTACTTATCACAGACTCAACCAGAAATAGGAGGCTAACTGAACCGCTTTTTAGTCCAAGTGTTTTCAGTGTGGCGATCTCCGGCGCGCGGCGATTCACAGAGACGATCATGGTGTTGGCAATGCCCACGCCGCCAATGACCAGCGCAACCAGGCTCATGAGCAGCATAAAACGAGAGGCGAGGTCGGCCAGACGTGAATTGGCTTGAAGCAAGCGGCTGGTCGTGTCGACGCGCCAGCAAAACGTGGCCCGCCGACAGGCAATCAGTGGTCGCGGCCACTGGTCTGGGATGCTTTGCGCAACGGTGTTTGGGTCCACATTCACGGGAATACGCAGATAGGCAATATCCGCAGCCCCGGCAGGCAGGCCGAATTCCTGGCTATATGCGCGATCAATGTAAATGTAACTAAACAGGAATTTGAAAAGCGCGTTAAAGCTGCTTTCACTGGTATCTGGAACGATGCCTTTGACGGTCTGTAAGGCCGATGCCGTGCCCAGGCGAATCTGATCGCCGACATGAACACCGAGTTCGGTGGCAACACGGCGCGGCACGACGACCTGGTCGGGGCCATTCAGCAGTGAGGCCAGTGGCACTCCCGGCGGATCTTCGGCTTTGATCGTATCGTAAAAAGGATAAGTCTTCGGGTCAATAAAGTAGCCCATGACGAAAGCGGGTCGTCCTGCCTGACCGTCGCGGACAAGGGCAGTTTGCATCAGATCATTGGTTGTGGAATAGGTGACGTCGACGTGATTCTGCGCGGCCCAGGCGTTAATTTGTTGGATGTTTTCGTTTGTAAAAGCCACATCGTTGTTTGAGCTATTTTGCAATCCGCTGATTCGAAATCCGCCGGAAAAGGATTCGACGGTCACGTCACCGCGCAGCATTCCCTGGACGTTGGAGGTCAGGGCATCGGTCAACATGAGGCCGAGCATCCGCAAGGCGACGACGGTTGCTACCCCTGCGGCAACGCTGAACAGCGCGAAAATTGTATGCTGGCGGTCGCGCGCCAGGTTGTGCAGCGCATAAAAGACGGCAAAGCGTAAACGCTTCATTTTGTTGGGCCTGTTCTTCTGAAGACTTTCTTCTGCACACTTACGCACAAAAAAGGTTTCAGGTTGTAAGATAGTTTGTCAATGGCTTTTGGGTTCATGTACAGATAGAGGGATTCCTATGTCTCGAACCATTCGCGCACCGCGCGGAACCGAAATCAGTTGCAAAGGCTGGTTGCAGGAGGCTGCTCTGCGGATGTTGATGAACAACCTCGACCCTGATGTTGCTGAAGACCCGGAGCACCTGATCGTCTACGGCGGACGGGGCCGGGCCGCCCGAAACTGGGAAGCCTTCGACGCGATTCTTGCTTCACTGCGTTCGCTCGAAGATGACGAAACGCTGCTCGTGCAATCGGGCAAGCCCGTTGCGGTGTTTCGCAGCCATCCCAACGCGCCGCGCGTGCTGATTGCGAACTCGAATATCGTACCGCATTGGGCCACACAGGAGCAATTTGACGAGTACGAACGGCAAGGACTGATGATGTATGGGCAGATGACAGCAGGCTCGTGGATCTACATTGGCAGCCAGGGCATTGTGCAGGGAACTTATGAGACGCTTGGATCGCTCGCCCATCAGCAGGGATGGCCGAGTCTCAAGGGCAAATTAGTCCTGACTGCTGGATTGGGAGGTATGGGCGGCGCGCAGCCGCTGGCCGTCACCATGAATGAGGGCGTGGCCCTGGTGGTCGAAGTGGATCGCGCCCGTGCGGAGCGGCGCGTTGAAACGCGCTATCTCGACGAGATCAGCGACGACCTGGAAGACGCGATGGTCAGGGTTGAAGTCGCCGTGGAAGCTGGGCAGCCTCGTTCCATCGGACTGATCGGCAACGCTGCCGAAATATTCCCGCGACTGAAGAGTTTGGGCGTACAACCAGACGTGGTGACGGATCAGACCCCGGCCCACGATCCACTTGCCTATATGCCGGACGGCTTGACTCTTGAAGAGGCAATAGCTCTACGAAACCAGTCACCTAGCGAGTTTACCAGCCGCAGCATGGCGGCTATGGCCCGTCAATGCCAGGCCATGCTTGATTTTCAAAGGGACGGGGCTATCGTCTTTGACTACGGAAACAACTTGCGCCAGAGGGCGTTGGATGCCGGTGTCAAAAATGCCTTCGACTATCCGGGATTTGTTCCGGCTTATATCCGTCCCCTGTTTTGTGAGGGCAAGGGGCCGTTCAGGTGGGTAGCCCTGTCAGGCGATCCACAGGACATTTACCGCACCGATGAGGAGATCATGCGCTTATTCGCTGCCGACGAACACCTGGCCCGCTGGATGAAAGTCGCGCGGGATCAGATTGCCTTCCAGGGCCTGCCCGCGCGTATCTGTTGGCTCGGTTATGGCGAACGGGCCAAAGCGGGGCTTGCCTTCAACGATTTGGTACGCAGCGGTCAGGTAAAAGCGCCCATCGTGATCGGCCGTGACCACCTGGATTCGGGATCGGTTGCATCGCCAAACCGCGAAACCGAGGCCATGCGCGACGGCAGCGATGCCATATCGGATTGGCCGATCTTGAATGCCCTGATCAACGCTGTGGGCGGGGCAACCTGGGTCAGCTTCCATCACGGGGGCGGTGTGGGCATTGGCTACAGCCAACACGCGGGTCAGGTCATAGTGGCCGACGGCACGGATGCCGCAGCCGCTCGCCTGGAACGTGTACTGACCACCGATCCCGGCATGGGAATCGTCCGCCACGCGGATGCAGGCTATCCCCAAGCAATTGAGGCGGCACGCAAACACGGGATCAAGATTCCCATGCTCGGATAGGCGCCAGGCTTTATTGACAAGGTCAGCGTTTTGATCATACTAAGAATGCGCAGAGCAGTCGGAAATTTCGTGTAAAGGATGAACTATGTTCTCGGCAATTTTTGACGTGGGAATTGGCTTAATTGTTCTATACATCGTTCTCGCCGCGATGGCATCCGGCGCGAGCGAAGCCCTGAACAACGCTTTACAGACACGCGGACGGATGCTCCAGGATTTTATCGGCAGTCTGCTTGTCAATTCGGGGATGACCGTCCAGCAGTTCTACAATGACACATTCATTGCGTCCCAGACGCAGAATGGTAGACCGCCAGCCTACATTGAAGCCGTAGACTTTGTTGAGGCGCTCTTCAGTCTCCTGCGCCAGCATTCCCCTTCGCAGTCTGCCAGCGGCGGCGTGGAAATGACAATTGACGAGGTAAAAAACGTCATCACGCAGTTGCATGACGCCACGCCGATTAAACAGGTGCTGGTGTCCGTCATTGCCAAGGCATCCACTGACCCGCAGTTGAAGCTGATCGAAGACGACGTCAGCAAAACGAAAGCCGCGCTTGAACAGTGGTTCAATAATTCGATGGCCCGCGTCTCGGATCGCTTCAAGCGGCGCACCCAGTTTATCCTGGTCGTTATCGGCGTCATTGTAGCCTTCGGCTTCAATGTGGACACCCTTTCCGTCACGAACACGCTGCTGCAAAGCCCCGCGCTCCGCAATGAGATCCAATCGCAGGCGGGCCAGGCCCAATCGCTGTCAGACGCAAGCCTGCAACAATTGAACGAGGAATTGAAGCAGCTCAATTTGCCTATCGGCTGGCCGGATACTACGCTGGTAGGCACAACGCCCACCGTACCGCAATTGTTACTCAAAATCATCGGACTCCTGATCACCGTATTTGCGATTTCGCAGGGTGCGCCGTTCTGGTTCGACATGCTGAATCGCATTACCAATCTGCGCTCGTCCAACAAGCCAGAGACGCCACCACCGCCTCCGCCGCCTACGACGCCCTCTTTGCCCGCGGGGTCTGTTCCTGCCGTCCCGGTGACGCCCGTGATGCCTGCAACGCCCCCAGCCGAAGCTCCGCCACCGACTACGCCATCGCCCTCGAAATTCCCTTCCGCGCTTGGCTAAACCTTAATCATGTTCAACCTCAGGGGCCGGTCGTAATAGTCCCGGCCCCTTTGTGTTTCTTGAAAAAGGTCCAGATCGTCTCGCTGGCTGAAAATCTCGCAGCAGGACAGTCCTGCACCTGCTCACAAGTAGCTTTTTTCCAGGGAATTGGGTAGCCGGGCCAGGAATGATCGCCGCCGTCCATTACGTAGTGAAGGACTTCCGAATCACCGTTGCAGTGCGTCCAGGCATTGAGGCGCGTTGTCATCAACCGATTGGAATCGGTTTGCGGCAGGGCTTGAACGCTGAAGTCTCTCGAACAACCATTCATCTTGAGCCAGAAGTCGCGAATTTCATCTGACGACAGCGTAAGCGCACTGCCTATCATCGGCACTTCCAGGTCAGCCGTGCCTGTGATCATCAGAACGGGCAGTGGCGTCGTTCGCGCGCAATGGTGAACGACGGTGCGTTCCATCCCGGCGATGACCGTGGCAATCGCAGCCAGCCGACTGCCCATTTCGCAGCCTAGAACGTAGGTGAAGAAGCCGCCATTGGACATCCCGGCAGCATAGACCTGACCGGGCGCAATGGTGAATTGTGCCTCAAGGTGGCTGATCAGTGCTTCGATGAATACGACATCGTAATAGCCTTCCTCGTCATGGACAATCCAACGGAACGTACCCGATCCGGGAGGCAACACGAGCGAATCCGGGTAGACGACCAAAAAGCCTTCGCGGTCAGCAATGGCGCTGAAGCCGGTGATACGCGCTGCATCGCCGCCTTGCCCGCTCGTGCCATGCAGGACAATCAGCAGCGGCAGCGGGTCATGCCCATCGTAAGCCGCCGGGACGTGCAAAAGATACGTCCGCTTGAAGCCCGCCGCCACCAATCCGCCACGTTGATCGCCCTGAGCATCTGTAAATGCCGCCCGTGCGCTCCAGTTGGGCGAGAGTGTCAGGCTCAAAGCGCCCATGATGGCTGCTAAAGCCCGCATCACAACAGGTCGCCTAGCGAATTTTGCTTGCATCAGCCATTTTTTCTTCTGTACCATTCCTGGCTTTCAGGAGGGGCCTACGTCTGGAAGATGCATCAGCACGGCTTCCAGGCGATTATCCACCTCGGCGATGAGCCTGCGGAATGCTTCATCGGCAATCAGACCGCGCCGTGCGGCTTCGGTCAGTGCAGCCCGCTCAGCCCGCAGGGCTTCCCGTCTGGCATTGATGACCAGGTCGCGCTCCAATTCGCCACTCTCCATATACAGTTCCTGCAACTGTTCAGCCAGCCGCCGAGATTCATCGCGGTATTGGGCTTCCAGTGCCGTCCATATTTCACCGGTGAGGATGCCTTCTTCATGCAATTGCTGAAGGCGCTGCCAGGCGGCCTGTCCGGCGACCAACCGTCCAAGCCGCAAGTCGCGCTCAATCTGTTTGGGAGAAAACCTTACCAGGCCCAACCGCCTCAGCAGCCAGGGCATGGTGGTGGCTTGCACGAGCAGCGTGAAAAGTACCACGCCAAAGGTCATGGCCCGCAGTGTACTATGGTCATCCAGGACTGCCGGTAAGCTCAGGGCCAGTGCCAGGCTAACCGCGCCACGCAGCCCGCCCCAAAACAACACATGCGTCTCTGCTAGAGACATCGTCCGCCGCTTTCTGGCGAATAAAATCGCGGAGCCGTACACGACAACAGCCCGGCTGAACAGTACGGCCACAATGGCAGCTACTATCGGCCCAATGCTCTCCGATAACTGCGAAAATTGGATGGTTAGACCAATGAGGAGAAATACAAACGAGTTGGCAATGAAAGCCAGGTATTCCCAGAAGGTGGAGACGACGATCTTCGTGGTGGGCGACATCCCTTTTGTTCCGAGGGTGCCGCAGAATAAACCCGCCGCCACCACGGATAGGATGCCACTGGTATGCAACGATGTCGCCAGCAGATACGATCCGAACGCCAGACAGGTCGTGAGCGTCGTCTCGACCAGGTGATCGTCAATATGTACGAGAAGACGTGCCACAGTCCATCCCAGGATGCTGCCAACTGCCACGCCACCGAGGGAAACTTGCACAAAATCAAAGAGGCCCCCCACGGGATCAAACGCGCCGGTTAGAGCCACGGCGAGGGCAATATTGAACAGGACAATGGCCGTTCCGTCGTTCAGCAAGCTCTCGCTTTCGATGACCACGTGCAGACGCCGCGAAACATTGGACGCCTTAAAGAGCGCTACTACAGCTACGGGGTCAGTCGCTGAAATCAGTGCGCCGAAGAGTGCTGCCAGTGGCAATGCAATTCCTACGTTCAGCACGAAGACTGTTCCTCCAACGACCAGGGTGCTCAAAATAACCCCTGGAATCGCCAGACCCAAAATCTGTGGAAGATTCTCGCGAACGTGCCGCCAATCCAGCCGAAACGCCGCTTCAAAAGCGACCGGAGGGATGAACAGTGCGAGGATCAGATCGGGCGTGACCTCAGCTTTAAGATTTCCCCGGAAAGTGATCGCGAGTCCCACCAGCACCAGCGCGACGGTATAAGGAATACGCAGGCGATCGGTAACTAGCGCCACCAGTGCGATGACGAGTAGCAGAACAATTGCGAGACTTTCAAGCGCAAAGATAGAAGTCATGTCAGCACGGGTTGCAGACTCCACCGTCTCTCAGTCAGAGGCGCAGGCCAATAAAGAAGTTAGAGCAAATTGTAGCTGGAAATCTCACCACGTAAGGACATTTGGTACGATCAAGCGGCTCAACTTTCGTCAATCCGCAGAGCCAAAACGTTATTGGGCAATTGGTTTGGTTTCCCGCCCAAATGGCCCATTGGCAGTACAGTGCGAGCTACATTATAATCATGTTAAACGAACCACTTTTTTCGTTAAATTACTGTTTATAGTTGGGATCGCAGTTTCAGAAAATCTAAGAGCCTATCGTCCGTCCGCCAGAAGTACGAGCAAAAGGAAAAGATCATGAGCGTGATGCAGGCCGAAGCCCCACCAGTAACGGATCATATCCCGTACAAGCTGCGCTTAATGGAGCCACGTGACAGCGCGACCTACAAAGAGTTAATGGCAAATAGCCCGGAGACCGGGCTGGTCACCGTTCAGGTGATCTTCAAGGAAGACCCTTACGAAATGCTCATGCAGCGACGGATCGGCCAGGTGGTCATCGTTGCGGAGGCTCCCGATGGTACGGTCGTAGGGAGTGCTGCTGCGGATGCCCGGCCCATCTGGTTTGAAGGCCAGCCCGTCCAGGCAGTGCATCTGCACAGCCTCCTGGTTCACCCGGATTATCGACGTCGCGGCGTGGCGACAGCCCTGGTGCAGTGGCGCGCCAGGTGGGCACGAGAGCATTACGGCGAAAACGTGTTGATCTTTGCCGAGATTCATCCGGATAGTGTCGCATCCTTTAAGAATGCCCAAAAATGGGCCACTGGCTTCAGCACGCCGCGCGAATCAGGCTTCATTCCGATACGGCAGCGCCCACCTGTTGCCATGCGGGGGCTGACTGTACGTGAGGCCGTTGAAGACGATTACCACAGCATTGTCGAAGCCTTGAACGAATACAATCACGATGTCAATTTCACTCGCTACGTGACGAGCGACCGCCTTCACCGAAACCTTGAACCCATTCACGGCCAGGTATTCCGCCACCGTTATGTGGCAGTACGCGACGGGCAGATTGTCGGTGGCGCAGTCTTAAGCCAGCACGACCCCTCCGTTGAGACGAGGATCATCCGTGCGCCATTTATGAACCGGCTCGTGGCGCGCCTGGCAGGTATGATTCATACCGACGATGTCATCATGGGTGGCGAACTTGACGGAATCTGGTACAAGCCGGGCCATGCCGATGATACACATTATCTGATTGAGTATTTGCGTTACCGGGCATACCCGGAGGCTCGTGGCCTCAATATCACCGTGACCAATCCAAAATCGTGGGAGGCCGTGCAGATTTCACACTGGATGCCGCATACGATCCAGAGTGTGGCTTATCTGCGTCCCCCAAAACTCCTTCCCTATAAGGAAGATAAGAAATAGCGAAAAGCTATTAGCTCTACCCATAGCACGTCCACTTTCGTATGGAGAAGAGTTGTCCGCTTCTCCCTTCGGTTTCGTTTTGCCTGTTGCCTTTGCCCAAGAATTTAATTCCCACCTGAAACCTCAGCGGATTTGAGCCGTGGCTGCTTTTGCCTCACCTTGTGCGGGCGAAGCACAACGAGGATACGACGTTAACCCGTTTCCCGACGGAAACCGACGCTAGGACGGTAAGATGCAACTATTTCTGACAGTACCAGAAGTTACCAGCGTCCAGGCCCCGGTAGTCATATGTCCCGCCAGCGTTTGGTTGCAGGAGGATGTCCCAACCCCACGTTGCTCCACTCGCGTACGTCTGTCCCTGCACGGCGCATCCCAGGCTGCCATCTGGATACAATGACCAGGTGTAGTGATAATGCGTGTTGGGCCGGTCAAAGGTCTGGCCGAGCCGCGTACTGAGATCGGATAGCGCTGCGTCTACCAGGGCAACCGGTTCAACAATGGCCTGGGTAGTCGCCTGCGCATTGTCGGGAGCCGGACTGGACGAACAGAAAACTGTCAGTGAATTGTCTGCCTTAACCCGGTAATCGTAGGCATTGCTGGCAAAATTGATTGTGATGTCGTAAGCGTATACCACGCCTTGCTGGTAGGTTTGCCCTGGCTGCGGGCAGCCCATGCTGGAATCTGGATATGGCCCAAGTAGCCAGACGTAGGTGCTGTTATCGGCCGTCACTTTCTGGTTCAGTTTAGTGCTCAATTGCCCATAAACCTGGTCAATAGCAGCCTGAGCGCTCAGTTGGTTGACTGCTGCGCCTGATAGCCCGTTTCGTATACGCCCCAAGACTAGAATGACCACAAGCAAAGCCAGCACAATGCCTGCGCCCGTGATTACCATCCACCCGTTGAGTTTTCTGCCAGCCACGATTGGTTCTCCTTAATGTCAAGCCTATTGCCAGGAATTCGCAACCTGCACTGCGT
>DATGFK010000568.1:0-7338 GCA_035309185.1 Aggregatilineales bacterium | reverse complement strand
AACGGGGTGGGGTTTGTCCGCGCGGTACTTGGCGCAATTAAAATCGTGATTGGCACGGCACAGGCCTGGTTGTTGGTGGCGAGGATTCGGCCAGCCTTGCTGTTTTTAACCGGCGGTTGGGCCACCTTCCCGGTCGCGCTTGCCTGCTGGCTGCGACGTATTCCTATCGCCATTTTTCTGCCCGACGTCGAACCTGCCCTCGCCATCAAACTCTTGAGCCGGTTGGCTTACGTTGTCCTGGCAACTACTGAAGAATCCAAACGCTACTTTTCGGATTCCACGAACGTCATTGCAACAGGCTATCCTTTGCGAAGCATGATCCTGACAGCCAATCGTGAAGCTGCCATAGCACACTTCGGCCTTGAGGGGAATCGGAAAACACTGCTCGTCTGGGGCGGGAGCCGGGGCGCACGCAGCCTCAACGAGACGCTGTCCGCTATCCTGCCCGATCTCCTTAGCGACGGCTTGCAGGTTTTGCACGTCAGCGGGGAACTGGACTGGCCTGCTGTGCAACAGCGGGCCGCCAGCCTGGCGGACACACTGAAAGTGCATTACCACGCCTTTGCCTATCTCCATGACGACATGGGAATGGCCCTGGCCGCTGCCGACCTGACCGTCAGCCGCGCGGGAGCCAGTATCCTGGGCGAGTATCCGCATTTTGGACTGCCCTCAATTCTGGTACCCTATCCCTTCGCCTGGCAATACCAGAAGGTGAACGCCGACTGGCTGGCCTCGCGCGGAGCGGCTGTGTGTGTGCCTGACTCCGAGCTGGGCAAAGCCCTACTGCCATTCGTCAGAACGATCCTGGGTAACGCGGCGCGCCTTCAGGATATGCATCAGAGAACTGCCCTCCTGTCGCATCCCGAAGCGGCAAGAGACATCGCCAGGATGTTGCTTAAAACCACCGTGGGACAGTGACAAACGGTACATGACCTACCTGCCGTTTGGGAGTTCAACTAGCACAGATAAACCTAACGCGCCTTGTAATCGGTGCCCAGCGCAGGCACCTGAATTTCGTCGAGCGTATGCACGAGGCGAAAGGAACCGATTACCGTGTCAAGGCGGTTCAGCCGATCCACGATAAAACAACGAATGCCACAGGCATCTGCGAAGGCGCTATCCGACCAGGGATCGTCGCCGACGAGCGTGGCGCCTTGAACATCGCAGGCCTGTGCAACATACGTCCAGATTTCGGTATGAGGTTTACCTCGATCCAGGCCAAACTTCTTTGGCGTGAAAATGTGGTCAAAATACGACGACAGCCCCAACATCTCAGCGATCTGCATCGCGCGGTTGTTGTTTGAGAGGATATTCAGCGACTGTCCGTCAGCCTTCATGCGTTTCAAGAAGGGCAATACGTCCTCAAAAAGCACCGGGGTATATTGGCCAAAAACCCGCTCGATCAGGTTCGTTTTGAGCGTGTCGGGCCAGCCCATTTCCCGGAACAGATTGTCCAGTAAGTCAACATCTTTGGCACCGTTTGCGCCTTCGCGCTGGCTATGCAGGATCAGGCTGCGGAGGCGCTCCCGGTCGCTGGGCAGTTTATTCTTTTCGATCAGTTCGGGCAAAACTGTTTGAATGGCCCATGTATTCGGGCCAAGTACCAGCGTATCATCGAAATCTATGAACCAGTTCATGTTCTGTTCCTTACGGGTGTGACCCGTGATCGTTCAGCGTATCGAGAAGTGAATTGAGACGTTCGGGACCAAAAGTGGTGAGCAGCATTTGGGCCTGTTCTGCCGAAAGCGCCAACGGGTTATACACCAGGGTCAAGTGCCCTACGCCTCCCAGCGCCAGAAATGCCACCACAACCGGTGGCGCGCCCATCAGCGGCACTGCAAACCCACATGTCCCTTCCATATGCGGGAGCAACGCCTTCCAATCCGTGTCGAGGCTGCCAAGGTTCGTCAGCACAAAAAAGCGCGGGTCGGTTTTGGGAGAATTGAGCAACCAATCTCGATTCGTCTTCCTAAACAGTTTTTTGCCGCCAAGAGCGAACAACCATTCCATCGGCAGCGAGGCCAGAGGCGAGCGATCTGCCAACTGCCGCTCTATCTCTTGCTGCAAAGCGGCGGCTTCTTCAGCCAGATCGAACGACTCACGAACTGCCTGCCGGACACGGATCTGGCTGGCGAGATTGCCAGGGTAAAAAGTATCAGGCTGCTTCAAATATCGCTTCAGGTCAACGGGGATCGTGTAAATAGTTGGCTGAACAGAACTGCCAAAGTCAGCCAGGCCATGCGCGATCAGCACCTGCATGAGCGTATTCAGCGAAATCCGGTTCGGCCCCTGGATGGAATTTCTAATCTCGTCTAGCAGGGTCATCGCCTGCGCAGTCAGCGTAAAGCGAACGACCTGCATCGGTGAACCAGAATGGATAACTGGGAAGACCTTGTGTGCATCTCCTGCAACCGGCGTCGTTTTAAAATCCTGGTAGGTCTGCCCCAATAGCTTCGCAGCAGTCAGCAGGATGCCAATTCCCTGGCCCGGCGATTGCCAGACCACGCGCCACAAAGGGATGCCAGTATGCGCGGGAAGGGCTGGTAGGCGCTCGAAAATGGCTGGTTCCAAAACGGCCTGCAATATATAGGCGATCAACTGCATGATGAACCGCCCATCGCCGAAAGCGTGGATAGCCTTCACCACGAGATTGTTGCCGTGGAGCGTGAACTCCAATGGCTGTGATATTGGTACAATGTTTGCGGGTAGCGAAGCAGACATCAGATCGTCAAGGGCTGCTGCTTTACCGTGCCGAACCATCGCCTTCAAGTGCTCTTGTAACTCGCCATCGGGGACTTTATACCAGAAATCGTTCCGATAATCGAGACGATAGCCCAATCGGAACTGCGGGAAGCGCCGATCCACTTCGACCACCGCAGCAATCAGTTGTTCCGGCTTCAGCGCGACTTTCAGCGTAAGGCCAATGACCAGCGACATTGGAAAGTAGAGGCCATCTGGATCGTCCGTTTCGGGAATGATGTAGTTGCGATCCCGCACATTGAGATGAATCGTGGTGGGCAGGCTGTGCCTATCGGAGTTCTGGGTCATACTGTGCTGCATCTAATCCCGCCACGCCCCACTGCAAAAATCCTTTCAGGCCCCCGGCTTCGTAGCGGCGCAGGCTATGCATGGCATAAAGCTTCCGAAAGTAGCGTGTTTTGTAGCCAACCCGAGGAGCCTGCACCGACAGGTAGTAATCCTCAAGCTGATCTGCCGGGCGGTTGCGATAACCGTCCAATTTTACCAGCACTTCGCGTTTGCAGATGGTCATGCCGCCGCATAGGTACGGCGCGCCCCTTCCTATCTGTACAGCATAAGGATACAGCCAGTTATACAGCACCTGGAGAATGAAGATAGGCAGTGGGGCGTTTTCAAAGCGGACTGTTCCTCCGAATACTCCGAGATCCGGAGATTTTTCGAGAATATTCCGAATTTGCTGCATCCAGCCCGGCGGGAAAGTCTCGTCGGCGTCCACGTGAACAATCACGTCACCTTGCGCCGCGCGCCAGCCTGTTTCGCGAGCAGGGATGCATCCTTGTTCTGATTCGTGAATGAGCCGGATGTTCAGCGCTGGATGAGCCACAATAAACTCTTGCACCTTTGCCGCTGTGGCATCCGTCGAGGCGTTGTCCACCACGAGGATTTCGTCTGGGGTTGGGGTCTGCTCGGCCAGGGATTGCAGACACTTCACGATCAGAACTTCTTCGTTGAAGGCGGGAATGATAACGGTGATCAAGGCTTACAGCTCCTGTTGGCAATCGGGCAACGGTATCCGACGCTTTGCAAACGCCTCAACCGTCTTGCAGTTGATCCGCGTAGACATTCTCAAGGGTGTAACCGAACATATAACGCACGTAGCCGCGCCAACCGTCTTTGTTGAAGCGGCGGAACGTATGCCAGACTTTATTGCGTCGCACGTAGCGGAGGGCGAAATTAGCCGCCGAAAGTTTTGCCTGAATATGCATGTCTTCGACCAGGTCTCGCGGTTTATCCAGGTACCCATTGACCGCTTCCAGGGCCAAGCGGCGATAGGCGCTGTTGCCCCCATTCAGGTGGTACGTGTTTGAGAACAGCTTCCCGATCCCTTGTGGCTGGTTTATCTGCTCAAAGAACCAGGTAAACCAGTTGATGAAGGGAAGGGCATCGTAATACCGCACCGGGCCGCTCATCGCTGCGACATCTGGATGCACGGCGAACTCTTCTTCAAAGATCTGCAACCATTTATTGGGAAAGCGGATGTCCGCATCGGTGGTGACGACAATATCGCCAGTCGCTGAGCGCCAGGCCGTTTCGCGTGCGTGATGAAGTCCTTTTTTGCCCTCATAGATAAGGCGGATATTCCATTCCGGATGAGACTCCAAAAAGCGCTGCACGATCTCTGCGGTGTTATCCGTTGAAGCGTTATTCACGACAATGATTTCGTCAGGCCGACGCTGCTGGGTCAATAACGACTCAAGGGTTCCATTGACCCAATCCTGCTCGTTGTAGGCGCAGATGGTCACGCTCAGCTTCATGAAAGACCTCGGTAGGCGGGATAATTCTGGCGCATGCCAAAATGCAGACTTGACGGCGCTCGCAAGCGTCCACTTCAGCGCTTGTCTTCATTGAGATTATAGGTTTGCATTAATTTAGTGTCAATGAATAGCCAAGGCTCTGACTTCTCGGTTGGGCTGAAAAATCCCCGCATGACATGATACGTTATTGGTTTTTTACGAACTTTTGGCAAACGTTAGAAATTTGCGATAATCGTTAAAGTCTTTTTTCTGATACAATGGTTTCTTAATGGTTTGGACAAAATTTCAGCCGACCATGGGTCAACCGTTGCCCTTTTGCCTGACTGGTGCCTAACCGCGAAGTTCTCCTGGAGATGCCTATGTTTATCCCAGACAACAATCAAAAATACACAGCGCTCATCGTGGATGACAATTTTCATAACCGGCACATCTTCCGGATTGCCCTCGAAGCGGTAGGCTATACGGTAGACGAATCCGAAGATGGCCTCATGGGCATCGAACGCCTCAACAGAGAATGCTTCCATCTGCTGATCCTCGACCTGCATATGCCCAAAATGGACGGACAACAGGTACTGCGAACGCTTCGGAAAGACCCACGGCATACGCAGATGCAGGTCGTCGTCGTCACCGCGAACGCTCACATGGCAACTGATGATGTGTCAGAACTGGCCGATTTTATTATGGTAAAACCCATTGACGTTGTTCAGTTTGCCGAGCTTGCCAAGCGGCTGCGCGGGATGCACGTAGCCTGAGCTGACCCACCGTGCCGTCAGTGGCCGCAAAAAGCACCGCTAAATTTGGTTCTGCATGAGCGCAGTGCATTTGCCCTGTTTTTGTGCGAGAATCATCGCTATGCGCATTGTAAGACGACATGTTGTTGGGGAAGGCGAAACCTGAAGGGCACTATTCGCCTGGGTACCATCGGCGGTACCGAGGTGGGAGTTCACGTCACATTCATTCCAATTGTGGCCTGGGGCGCCTGGATGGGGCTAACCCAATATGGCGCTCTATCTGGCGTGCTGTTCGGAATGGCCGCTATTGTATTGCTCACGGCCTGCGTCTTGCTTCACGAAGTTGCGCATCTGCTTTACGCGCGTTCACGTGGCATTGGCGCGGATTATATTGTGCTGTTGCCCATCGGAGGCATGACCAGCCTGGATGTTTCAGCGCTGAAGCCGCTAGATGAAGCACGTATCGCACTGGTCGGCCCGCTGTCAAATTTGATCCTGGGCCTGGTATTTGCCACTGCGCCGATTGTCGAGGCACTGAGCTTGCATCTGCGCCTGGCAACTGTCGTGTTGGCTGCGCTTCAACAGCCTTCGGTGCTTGGCCTGCTGGATTACCTTGCAATCGCGAATGTTCTCCTGGCGTTTTTCAACCTTATTCCTGCCTTTCCTCTCGACGGGGGACGGGCACTGCGCGCTTTATTGAGCAGGCGGATGTCCTTTGACAGTGCGACTCGACGCGCAGCGATGACCGGCAGGTTATTTAGCATGGGACTGCTGGCGAGTGGAGTCATTCTTTTCCTGGGCGGGGAGATCTATTATGGTGTGGCTCTGGCTATAGTTGCACTGGCCCTCTATGCTGGTGCCATTTATGAAGATCGGCGAGTCCAGCAACAAGCGACATTGAATGCCTGGAAGGTCAGTGACGTGATCAAGGCCGATGCTCCTACAGTCACCCCGAATGAGACACTCCTCAGCGCCTTTGCGATGCTTGCGCGGGAGCGGCTAATACCGGTAGTGGTCGGTGGCTCTCAGCCCCGCGTCGTCGGCCTGCTGACGCCGAGGGAGGTGCGCCAGTCCGCACGCGACGGCACGACGAGTACCATGATGGTAGCCCATGTCATGCGGACCCGATTTCCCAGCGTCCGCCCAGGCGACCCTCTATGGGTCGCCTACGAGAAACTCATGCGTTCGCGGCTGGATGCAATCCCGGTGGTCAGCCAGAATGAATATTTCGGGTTGATTCGCCTGAGCGACATCCGCCGAACGGTCAGAAACCCGCGTCTATCACTACCCGTGGAAAACCTTCCGGGGAACCCGGCGCCTTAGGGCGCATCCACCGATGCACCCTCATATGCTCGGCCACGGCGCTACTTACACATAGTCGGTGTAAAGGCTGCACCGGGCGCATCGGGTAAAGCATGCCCGCTAAAAGTGTCCAGCGTGGGAATGATCCCCAGAAATACAGGATCTTTGCCCGGTAGCTGAATACTGAAAGACAATTTCTTGTCCTTGCCCAGTGCGACGAACAGGATCGTCCCCTCGGTCATCCACGTGATTTTGTACAGGTTGGTCGCCGAAGGCACAAAGGGCGATGAAGTGCTGCCGTCAATGCCCAGGTAGGCGGCATCTCCGGTCGAGGTACGATACACAACGCCTTTGTAGTCCGCCGTCCAGCCAAACAAAATATCGAGCGGCGGCAGTGGTTTGACAACTTCGCCAGTCTTCGCGTCGCGAATAGACCACGTTCCCTTCGCTCCGGTGCCGTGCCCGGCCAGGATGTATTTGCCATCATTCGACGGAATCACGTAATCCAGCGGAATCAGTTTGGGTGGGACGCCCAGGTCTACGGGATTGCCAACAATCGGCACGTACCAGAGATGCCCACCGACAGGATCGTCTGGCGGGGCCTGATCGCTGACGGGGATAAAGGTGTAGAAGCCATGATCAGCAGAATCCCAGGAAAGCGTAGGCGTGGTTGGAATGCCAACGTCGCCCTCCGTCATTTCAGGGACGAAGCGCAGTAAATCAAAGGTATCTTCAGTGGAGGTAGTGGGCCATCGTCCGATGTTATTGGTGCTGAGCAGTACGGATTTTTG
>DATGFK010000567.1:0-3112 GCA_035309185.1 Aggregatilineales bacterium | reverse complement strand
CTTTCCGCGATCAAACGGCGAAATTCGCTGACGTCCACCCAGCTATCTTCGTCCTGCCGCAGTGCGATCATCTCCCGCTCGCTTTGCAGCCAGCGCTCGCCGAAAGCGGCTCTCACCGAGTTAAGGACACCTCGCAGGGCCGCTCGCGCGTTGACAGCACTGTAGTCAGACCAGAGCAGGGTCGCCAGGGTATCACGGGTATGCGGCTGATTAGTCACCGCAAGGTACGCCAGTAGCGCGATTGCCTTGCGCCGCCCGGTCTCAATGGGGACGTCATCCACTTCGACCAGTGGCGCTCCAATCAAATGGAGATGTAGACGCGGCATTTCGCTATGACAGCCTCTCGACAAGGTTCACGACGCAGCAGCTGGACGAGGATTTCTGGGGTGGTGCATTTTTGTAACGATTTTGATCGCTGTATCTGCAATTATAGTTCCGATGGCAATTGCTCGCATCCAGGAAGACAAGTTGGAAACTCAGCAAGCATTTCTGAGATGAAGGAGCAAAACGCTCACTTCATGGGCAGCAGCCAGTTGACGGAGATCGGTTTCGACTTGAGGTAGGCCTTGTCACAGATTTTGCTGATAGACATTCCGCTGTACAAAAAAGCCGTGCCTGCCGAATACCTTCCCATCTGGAGGGGCGTTGGTAAGGCCCAGTCCATCCTCCAGGGTCAGCGCCTGATCGAAACACGACACATGCACAACCATTCAGGGCGACTCCTGGTTTATTCGCGTGGGGTGTTGCAATTAGCATCTATTCTGTTGGCGGAAGGCCACCATGTGGATTACCTGTCCGTCCTCGATCCCACGTTTTGGACTACGCTGCATGAACGAGCCGCGCGCTTTGACGTGGTTGGCGTGACGTGCATGACGGCGTCCTATCACGTCCTCAAGCGTGCGTGCGTTGTTGTGCGTGAACACAATCCCAAAGCAATCATCGTCGCCGGGGGCTATCACGTGCGCTATCTGGCGGAGGCTGTCCTGGCTGATTGCCCGGCTATTGATGTGATCGTGCGTGGCGACGGCGACGAATCGCTGCCTCTCATCGTACGCAGGTTACCGGCCATTGACGATGTGCCAGGCCTGACCTTTCGAGGTAGCGACGGCAGCGTTCACGAAACCGCTGACGGCAGGTTATTGAGCATGAATCAGGTTCCACCGCCAGCCTTTGACCTGCTGCCGCATCCGATGCGGCGCTACTTTCACAATCTGATCAGCACGCGTGGCTGCAAATACGACTGTGCTTACTGTGTAGATGGCTACTTGCCGCTGCGCTACGCCTCGGTCGAACGCACCATCCGTGAACTGGAGTTCCTGCAATCGCAGCTCGATGAGGGCACCCTGGTCTACTTCGCGGACAACGTGTTTTCATCCAACCGTCGCCGGATGATCGAACTGGCCCGTGCGATCCAGGCCAGGGTGCCGAATCTGCGCTTTGGTTGTGAATTGCGTGCCGAGGATGTGGACGACGAGGTCATCCAGGAGCTTGTCGCGGCCCACTTCATCATGTTTAGCACGGCCATCGAGGATTCAAACGACGACACGCTCAATACGGTCAAACGCCCGCTTTCACTCGACAGGTCCACCGCCGCATTGGAAACTATCCGTCGCCACAGTGACGCCCTGATCAGCATTGCCTGGGTGACGGGGATGCCCGGCTCAACCCGTGAGCGCCTCGCACACAATGTTGAAAGCGTGCGATACCTCATGCGCGAACGGATCGTGGATCAGATCTTCAATCAGGTTTTTATTCCCTATCCTGGCACTGATCCGTATGACAGGACTGCCGACTTCGGAATCACGTTAAAGAGTGCGCCCTGGTCGGATTACGATCGCCTTTCCTATCCAGTCTACGACCTGGCAGAACTGTCCAGCCAGGACATCTATGAATATTTTCTGCAAACGGACCGTGCCATTCTCCAGGAACATGCCCTTCGCCTGGGCACGACCGCCGAAGCGCTCTGTGCCGAAGGGATCGCCACATAATAAGGAGCAAAGTATGTCAGAACAAAACGTAGTCGCGTTTGTCAAGGAGGTTAGCCGTGACCCGGCCCTACAGGAGAAGATCGGAGCCTTGCCCGGTGACGTCGGTGCGCTAGTGCAACTGGCTTTCACCGCCGGGTTCAGCTTCACTGCCGAAGAATGGAAGGCAGTAGCGGCCTCCTGCTTCGGGGAACTTAGCGAAAGTGAACTGGATAACGTGGCGGGAGGCGCAGTGGGTGACGTCAGACCTTGTATAAATCCAGGAGCAATACAACCGTGCATCAAGCCGATATCGTTCGGTGGTGGCATTTTCACACGCTTCGGTTAAGCACAATTTTGGAGGTCAACATGTCCGAACAGTCTGTTCTCGCCTTCGTCGAGAAAGCCGGTAGTGACCGGGCATTGCAAAAGCAAATCGATGGGCTACCCGGCGATATGAGTGCGCTGGTGCAACTGGCGTCCGCTGCCGGGTTCAACTTCACCACCGAAGAGTGGAAAGCGGTCGCGGCCTCCTCCTTCGGGGAACTGAGCGAAAGTGCCCTGGATAATGTGGCGGGAGGCGCAGCAGGCCAGATCGATCCCTGCTTTAGACCAGCAGCAGTAGAACCGTGCATCAAGCCGACATCGTTCCAGGGTGGCATCTTCTCGCGCTTCGGTTAAGCGCGGAGGTGGGTGCACGTGGGCCATTTGAACCATAGATAAACCGAAAAGAGTGAACCTAATCCCCTCCACCCCCAGCCTCTTTCCCCCACCAGGAACTATCCCACGAAGGCAAATTGCGCCTTCGCGGGAATCCGGGTGCTGGGGAACGGGGAGCCAGACGGCGCATGTCGTCAGGTTTCCCCTCTCCTAAACAGCAGGAGGGGACAGGGGATGAGGACAACGATAGGCTCTCGTACCTTATCCGATAGCAGGAAAAGCAGTTGTCATGCACAGGGATGATTACACCCCATTAGGGCTACTTTTCATTTTTTCACAGGAAGACCTTGAGGCGAATCGGCAGGGTGTTCTTACACCCATATCGCGTTCTTCCCGCAGGGCGCGCAAATTCGCCAGCTTCCCGCCAGAATCCGACGATGATTGCGCCGGTGATCGGAGTAGTCTTGCTAGCCTGGGGAGGAATGGTC
>DATGFK010000566.1:0-23639 GCA_035309185.1 Aggregatilineales bacterium | reverse complement strand
GATGAGTTAAGCCAGCGTTCCGGCAAGGATCAGAGCAGCCTCGATCTGCACCGGCCTTACGTAGACGACGTAACCTGGCAATGCCCGGAGTGCAAGACGGGGACGATGCGCCGCGTCCCGGAACTGATTGACGTCTGGTTTGACAGTGGCGCAATGCCAGTCGCGCAGTGGGGCTATCCGTACCAAAACGCCGAAATATTCGAGGCGCAGTTCCCGGCTGATTACATCTGCGAGGCGATTGACCAGACACGCGGCTGGTTCTATAGCCTCCATGCCATCTCGACGCTGCTGTTCGAGGAAGTCAGCTACAAAAACGTAATCTGCCTGGGGCACATCCTGGACGCCAATGGCAAGAAAATGTCCAAGAGCCTGGGGAATATCGTTGATCCCTGGGAGATCATGAATGCCAACGGCGCGGATGCGGCCCGCTGGTATATGTACACGGCCAGTCCTCCGGGTGACAGCCGCCGCTTCTCGAAAGACCTGGTCAACGACGTAATCAGCGGCTTCTACCTGACGCTGTGGAATACGTACAGCTTCTTCGTCACCTATGCCAACATTGACGGCTTTGATCCGCGCTCGCCAACCATCCCGCTTGCCGAGCGCCCGGACCTGGATCGTTGGATCCTGGCCGAACTGCACAACCTGGTTCACGACGTGACCGAAGCCTACGAGCATTATGATGTGACCGGCTGCACGCGCCCGGTTCAGACCTTCGTGGATGACCTGAGCAACTGGTATCTGCGCCGTTCCCGCCGCCGCTTCTGGAAAACGGAAAGTGACCGGGATAAGCTGGCTGCCTACCAGACGCTGTATGAATGCCTGGTCATGGTCTGCAAGCTGCTGGCGCCTGCCATGCCCTTCTTACCCGACACGATGTACCGGAACCTGGTCACGACCTTCGACCCATTCGCGCCAGTCAGCGTACACCTGGCCGCCTGGCCGAAGCCTGACCCAACGTTGATCGATCAGCGCTTGATGGACGAAATGCGTCTGGTTAAGCGTTTGGTCAGCCTGGGTCACGCCGCGCGCAACAGCGTCAACATAAAGGTGCGCCAGCCGCTCCAGGAAGTATCGTTTGCAGTCCGTACCCCGGCAGAAGCTAAGGCGCTACGGGCGCTGGCTTATACGGTGGGCGAGGAACTGAACGTCAAGACCGTCAGCATCATGGAGTCGGCGGGCGAAATGGTGCGCTACAGCCTGAATCCACTGCCGCAAAAGCTTGGCAAGCGCCTGGGCAGCAATTTCCCGAATGTCCAGAAGATGCTGAGAGAAGGCGGCCAGGGTGAGGTCAATGCCTGGGCCAAGTTGCTCATGGACGGCCAGAACATCAACTTGAGCGTCTATGGCGAGCCGCTTGAATTGACACCTGATGAGGTGGAAGTCCGGCGTAGCGCGACTGAGGGTTTTGCGGTGGCCGAAGAAAACGGCTACGTAGCCGCGCTTCGTACGGCCCTGACCGAACCGCTGCTCCTGGAAGGCCTAGCACGCGAAGCGGTTCGCCGCATCCAGAATATGCGGCGGGACGCAGACTATTCGCTCAACGATCACGTAAACCTGAGCTACAAGGCCAGCGAGCGCCTGGCAAAGGCGCTGACGGTCAATGCAGATTACGTCCGTGCTGAAACGCTTGCCGACGCGCTACAGAGTGTTGACCAGCCACAAGGGGATCGTGTTGAAGCCTTCGAGTTCGACGGCGAAAGCGTGACCTTCGGCGTGAAGCGGGTCCAGCGGGTCTAAACGTAAGCGACCATCAGTGCATCAGAAAAGCTGATGAAACCTGGTGAATCAGCAGATAGGCGCCAACCGCGACCACCATCACAATGATGGCAGACATAAGACAGCCGAGGCCCAGGGTTTTGCCCGCGCCGTTGACGGCATTCTTTGTCATCTGCGCGCCCATGCTACTGGGATCGTTCACGCCAAGGGCAATCGCCTGCGGCGATTGAGAATCGCTGGCCGAGCTGGAAAAGTGCGAAGTGTTGTGATGCAGGTGGTGAGTCGGCGTGTGGTGTAAGTGATGCGAAGAATGTGAATGGTGAGGCATGGCAAATCCCCGTTTCTCGATTAACTGAAAGCGGATGGTCTCTCCTCTTCCAGTCGTTGACTTTGAAACCATCATAGCTGTCAGGCGTCAAGAGATCGTCTATTGGCTGGGATTCCGTCTCACAAAGCCAAACTGGCAAAAAAGGGACATGCCTGGCGAGCATGTCCCGACGAGATAATAGGCTGTTCGACGACTCAGTTACTGGGAGATATGGAGGTATCCGCAGCAGTTGAATCGGCGGGATTCGATAGGGGAGTCTCCGAATGGTTTGGCGAAATGGCTGCCTTCAAATGCGCCAATATCGCAGCGGGCCTGGCGCCTAAAACCTAACCCTCACAGAGCCAGGATCGTCAGTCGGCCACAGGATATAGACTTCGCCATCTGTTACCCTGGTCTCAAATTTGCGCAGTGATTTTTGCTGGTTGATGAGCGCCAGCGTTTTGCCAGACAACGGTGGATAGGTTGACCACTCGTTTACCGATCCATCTTCGACGCGAAAACTGCTGGAATGCAGGCTGCACGTCAGGATACAATTCTCGACTTTGCTGTTTGCCAGGGGATACAGCATGTGGCTGCAAAATCCCTGCAACACGGAAGCACCATCTGCGCAGCGCGTGATGACCAGAGTCTGCCCACTGATGTTGATGCTTTTTGCTTGATTAAGCGGCACATCTGCCAGGGCACATAGGCGTACCCAATTCTTCACAATATCAGTCATACCAATTATCGCCCTATCAACCCATCACGAACAACCTGTCGAATTCCAACGATGCTGAACTCAATTTTCCTGGTTTGCCAACACTCAAGCTGGCTATAGTGTATATCGTCTATTTCGAGATCTTTAGATTGGTACGGACAGCGTTATTCGCAGATGGTGCGGCATCGGCCCCATTATCTTGCGCGTTGACGCGCTTGTCCGGCGTCGTCTTGATGGGCACGATAACCTGGATTTTCGTGCCTTTTCCCTTGGCGCTTTCGATGCGCAGCGTCCCCTCGGCCAACGCAGCACGTTCGCGCATATTGACCATACCCAGGCTGCCCCGTTGGTCGTAATTCGCGTTGACGGCATCCAGGTCAAAGCCAACACCGTCATCCTGGATTTCGACGATCACATAATTTTCCTGGCGATACAACCGTACCCAGATGTGAGCGGCCTGAGCGTGCTTGCGGGCATTGCCCACTGCTTCCTCGACCACGTAGAACAACACGCCCTGGGCGTGCGATTCCAGCAGATCATCGGTTCCCTGCTGGGATTGAACGATGACATCCAGGTTATGTGTTTCTTTCATCTTTTCGGCGAACTGTTGAAGGGCCGGCGACAACCCCTGCGTCTCGAGCACAAGTGGGCGCAGCGTGAACAGCATGGAACGGATTTCTTTGGTCGTCTTGCGGGCCAGTTCCTCCACTTTTTGGAGTTCATCAACCGCCTCGTTGGGGCGGGTTTCCATCAAGCGCCGAATGTAGTTGACGCGCATGGCGATGGCCGCAATGCTCTGCGTAGGCCCATCGTGCAGGTCACGCGAGAGTTTCTTTCGGGCATCTTCTTCGACTTCGACGATGCGTTCCTTTTCAAGACGCAGATTCTGGTACAGGACGGCATTCTGTAGGGCAACTGTGGCCTGTGTCCCGATGGCCGTCAGCAATTCAATCTGTTCTTCCGAGAATGCATTAGGGTCAGGCGTTCCAAAAACAAGCACGCCGTAGTTGTCGAAGTTTGCCCGGAGAGGGATTGCAAGCACTGATCTCACGTCTTGAAAGGCGACGAAATATTTGAGTTCGGGATCGTTGGATACGTCCCCGGCAAATATCGGCTCCGCTTTTTTGAGCACCTGGCCGAGAATGCCCTGCTGTCCCGGCACGCACATCTTTTCGTCGCGCTGAGTGAGCCGCCGAGAATTAACGACACATAATTCGTTCTTCTCGAACAGCATGACCATGCCCACCAGGCGAGAATTCGATTCCAGATTCTTCAGGCCCAGCGCGCCAACGTCTAATGCCGCATCCAGGACTTTGTTGTAGTCCAGTGTGGCTCCCAACGTGTTCGCCATCTCGTAAACGGCCCTGGCGCGCAGGTGAGCAACTTCCGTGGGTTTACCCTGCGATTCGCCATCTACAGCATCGTCGTCCATGCGACGAACAGCATCCGCATTGAAAACTGCCGCCAAGCCACAACCAAGGGCCAGAAACAACAGGCTTGCCAGGATGCTGCCGAAAGTAGTTGAAAGCGTCCCCGTCAGGAAAGCCAACGCGAGGCAACCGGCGGCGAGTAAAGCGATGATAACAACCCCAACTGCCGCACGGTAGCGCCTGGTTCCTATGACGACTGGCAGCAGTCCGGCTCCCACCAGCATCACGGGCGAACTGCCGCTTGCCTCAAAGAGGGCCACGGCAGCGACCATATCCAGTACGACGGTTCCGGCATTGATCAGAGGTCCGCGTCCCCCGACGAGAAGAATGAGCGCGACCAGCAAGTTATAAAAGACCACCCCGATCAGCGTCGCCGGTAAGGCTGTCGTTGCGTTACTGCCAATTGAGTCGCGCGGCAGGCCAAGGGTTAACAGGCCGCCAAGAACAACCAGCCAGCGCAGCGCAAATACCGTCCAATTCAGCCGATCCGATGTTGATAGTTCCTTGTTCAACACTGAAACCCACCAATTGCAACGAGCAATTCTTAACCGATTGTTGCCAGTCAAACTATCTATTCGATAGTTTGTATTGCTTCTCATTATGCCCTGTTTGCGCGCTCAAAGTCAAACGCGAATCCATTGTGAATTGCCAAAAAAGCAGTAGACTTGGACGGTATTGAAGTCAAAGTCAGCGATGGTACCAGACTCAAATCGTTGCGAATAGCCAAACCAGGCTCGAAAGAAGGAGTCTCCGGCATGAGCGTGATCCTGATCATCGAAGATGACCCTGCCATTCTGGAAAATGCAATTGAAACCTTAAAACTGGGTGGCTACGACGTGCTTTCGGCGGAGAACGGCCTGGACGGTGTTGAAATGGCCCGGACGCACCTCCCCGATTTGATCGTTTCAGATATTGCGATGCCCCGCCTGGATGGTTTTGGGACACTTTTGGCGCTGCGCAACGATCCCAACACCCTCCAGATTCCCTTTATTTTCTTGACTGCCCGCGTAGACCGCGCTGCCATGCGCAGCGGAATGGAATTGGGCGCAGATGATTATTTGACGAAACCTTTTACCCCCAATGAACTGCTGGCCGCCGTCGCGAGTCGCCTGGATAGGCAGAAAACATTGGCCGCCGATTACCGCAAGCAGCTCACCGACCTGCGTGGAAACATCCTGTACGTACTCCCACATGAACTGCGAACGCCTCTCAGTACCATCCTGGGCTATTCTGAACTGATCCTCAACGAAAACGCAGGAATGAGCAAGGAAGACCTCGTAGATAACGTCAAAATGATCCACCAGGGCGGTATTCGCTTGCACCGAATGATCGAAAACTTCTTAATCTATGCGCAAATTGAGATTTACAGAGTAGACCTGGAACGTCTTGCCAAGCTGCGGGCATTGAACACGCGCAAGCCAAAGCCGCTTATCGAAAGCTGGGTTGAAGACGAAGCAAACACGGTCAATCGTGCGATGGATCTTGTCCTGGACCTGGAGGAATGCGAGAAAATAGCCATAACGCCTGAAAACTTGCAGAAGATTGTCAGAGAGCTAACCAGCAATGCTCTGAAGTTTTCAAAGCCAGGTACGCCGATTAGCGTTGGCGGATCGATTGCGGACGATAGCTACCTCATCACCATCCACGACCAGGGACGTGGCATGACCGAGGAACAGGTTGCTTCGATAGGCCCCTATATGCAGTTTGAACGGAAACTACAGGAACAGCAAGGCTCAGGGCTGGGACTGACGATTGCCCAGGGCCTTTCAACGTTGCACGGGGGATTGTTGGAGATCGAAAGCGCGCCCGGTGAGGGAACACTGGTGACAGTAACGCTCCCACTTGCCGCCTTGTAAGGTTCCCCTTCGTGGGGCATTAGGAGAGAACACAAAGCCTGATGGTCGACTCGGGACAGTGGCTTCTATTAACGCTGGTCTTTAGCTTGCTTTTGCTCCTCGTGCAGCGCTCGGAACGCAAACGGCGCCTGCCCGCCTTTCTGATTATGGCCTTTGTCGGCCTGATCGTATGGCGCTACGCGATTTATCGAATTTCCGGCGATTGCGGCCAGGCCGGGCAGTTCCAGGTATTGCAGATCGTGTGCCGCACGGATCTATATCGGCAGCGCGGCGAAGCCATTGCCTACAATACCGCTAACCTGTCTCTACTTGCCGCAGTTCTCTTTAATATGTTCTTCTGGGTCTTCCTGGGGCGCAGTAATCCACCGGCATCCAGCGACGCCATTCGCGTCTATGGGTTGGATGACTACGAGGAGGAGAATGGCAACGAGGCTGGGGAGAATGTGGAGAACAAGTGATGGCTAATGTCGTAATCGTCGGGGGCGGAATCACGGGCCTCGCGGCGGCGTGGGAGTTACAACAACAAGGCGTAGCCTACACTCTCCTGGAGGGTTCGGGCCGGCTCGGCGGCAAAATCACAACCGAATCAGTAGACGGATTCGTGATCGAAGGTGCGGCGGATTCATTCCTGACCACACGAAACCTTTCGGCCTGGCAGCTATGCCGAGAAATTGGACTGGGCGATAGGCTGATCGGTACGAACCCAGAAAAACGGGCTGTTTATGTATTTTCTAAGGGCCACCTGCATCCCTTTCCCCGTGGAATGCGCTTAATCGTACCGCTCGACGCTGAGGGTTTGATGGAATCCCCGCTGCTATCAGAGCAGGGGAAGCGCCGGATGCTGGACGAAATTAACATTCCGGCAGTAAGCGCGGCCACAGACGAGAGCCTTGCCTCGTTCATTCGTCGTCGCTTCGGCGAGGAGGCCCTTGAGATTTTTGGCGATTCGCTCCTTTCGGGTATTCACGCCGCCGACCCGGAAAAGTTGAGCGTCGCGGCAGCCTACCCTGACTACCCGCGATTGGAACGCACTTATGGCAGTGTCATTCGCGGGACGCAGAGCAGTCCGGCACCTGCGCCGAACCCGGATGGGCCTCGCAGCATGTTCATGTCTCCGAGGCGTGGCATGGGCGAAATGATTGATACGCTGGTCGGTTGCCTGACGGGCGACGTGCGCGTGGGGCAAAGCGTAACGCAGATTGACGACAGGACGGTTCTTACTGAAAGCGGCGAGAGGATCACGGCTGCTGCCATCATCCTGACCACTTCGGCCCGCGTCGCGGCAACGGCGGTCAAGCGCAGTCTTCCGCAGCTTGCCGATTCACTTTCGGCTTTTACCTGCATCAGCTCCGGCAACGTATCGCTTGGCTTCCGCCTTGAAGACATACCCCGTCCGCTGGATGGCACCGGTTTTGTTATTCCACGCAGCGAAGGCACGCGCATTGGGGCCTGTACCTGGAGCAGCATAAAATTTGCCGGGCGCGCCCCGGATGGATTTGCCCTGCTGCGGGTTTTCGTGGGTGGCTTCGGCAGAGAAGACGACATCAACCTTCCAGACGACGAGCTGATCAAGCTCGCTTTGACCGCGCTTCGCAACATCATGGGCATTCAAGCCGCGCCAGTGATCCAGCGCGTCTTTCGCTGGCGAGATGCCAGTCCGCAGTATGCAGTCGGCCATCTTGAACGGCTCGAAGCGCTGCGAAGCATGTGTCCCGCATGGCTCGTCCTTGCGGGTTCACCCTATGGCGGGATCGGAATACCGGATTGCGTTGGTCAGGGCCGCCTGGCCGCCCAGCAAGTCTCGCAAATATGACCGCACCCGTTTTGGAGATTGAGAAGTTCAGTAGACAAAGGGTTCTTTACTGCGGGCGAATCTCGCCGCTGTCAGGTGTTGCCGTGTCACGGGACAAAATAAACGGCGTATTCGTCGGCGTGTAGGTATCCGAAGGAACTGGCGTAAGGGATGCAGTGGGCGTGTCGGCGGGCGTTCGCGTTGCGCTGGGCGTGTACGTGCTGCTTGGCGTCAATGTGATTGTGGGCGTATTGGACGCGCTGGGTGTGGCTGATGGCAAAGGCGTGTTCGTAAAGGTCTGACTGGGGGTGATAGTCGGCAGAACGGTTGCCGTCGGGCTGAAGCGGGGCCTGGGCGTTGCCGAACTGTCCGAGGCCCTTAAAGCAAACGTCGCCAGCGGCGACGTGTTGATGTTCAAACCTGTTGTCTGTCCGGAGGCTGGTCGAGTCGGGCCGGGCGGAGATTGTGCGCCGCCGGAGTTCGCGCCGCTGGCAGTGTACGTCTGATCCACCATCTGCCCGCGCGCGCCTAAAGTGCCCAGGTTCTGCCCGTTGACCGTGACCTGCACACCTGCTGCGTTGGCGCTATGCACCTGGATCGCGCTGCCCTGGTATTGTAAGACCGTGTTAGGGGGGGCCGAACCGCTGTAACTGACCTGTCCATCCACAGTTACGCGCAAAAATCCCCGCTCAGTGATGGTCAATTGAAGCGCGACTGGCCCACTGCCGGAAGGGGCGGCTGTGTTTGCCGAATTTCCTGGCCCAGACGGCCCAATCGCCGCATTCGGCACAGGCAGCGCCGTAGGATGCTGCGGCGAGGATGTGGGGGCGAGTCGAAACGTCGGGAACATGGTCGGCGTTGTATCTTGAGGCAGAGGACTGAGGATTACGCCTGGACGATTCCCCTGGTGGAGATAGCCCTGTACGATCTGCGCCCCAATAAACAACAGGCCGCACAGGATTGCAAGTCCGAGCGCCAGGCCAATACCGCCCAGGAGGATCATCAGGCGCCGTTGCTGATTGTGATCAACGGGCGCCGGGACCGCTGGTTCTGCCGCGCCTTGCTCAACCGCTCGAGCGGTTTGGGAACGCCGCGTGGGCGTCGCAGATGGCGATGAAGGGACAGGTGGTTCCACGGGAAGCGCGGAAGGTGGAAGGGCCGCAGACGGGTTTGCTCTGCGCCGCCGTCTCCGGCGACCCGTCCTGGCCGCCTCGTATTTGTCAAGGATAATGTCAGGGTCAAGGCCCAGGAAGCGGGCATAGTTTCTCAGAAAACCACGTGCCTGAACCTCCGTAGGCAGAGCAGCATAATTGCCCTGTTCGAGAGCGTCCAGGAATTTTATGCGAATGCGCGTCTGTTCTTCGGCTTGTTCAAGCGTTAGTTCTCGCGCTTCACGCGCCTCGCGCAGTTCGTGTCCCAGGTGTTGAGCATCTGACATCGAAAGGCTGTTTCAGCAACTTGAGCGGCTACTCCGCAGGCGTTTCGGCAGGCGTTTCCGCAGCGCTTTCAACGGGCGCTTCAGGTTCCGCGACAGCTTCTGCCGGTTCAGCGCTGGCAACCGGGCCAGACTGACCGGTCAGGTAAGCGGAAACTTCTTCTTCGCGAAGCACAACTAGATGCACGACGGGGGATACATCGCCCATACGCACCGGCACGTCATAACGGCCCAGTTCGCGGATAGTACGCTCGCTGATACGGCGGCGGTTGATGTCGAGGCCAGTCTTTTCCATCAGCGCGTCTTTGATCATCTGGCTGGTGATAGAGCCATACAGCTTGTTGTTGCTTCCCGCCTTGACCCCGAATACCAGTTCAACGCCGTCAATCTGATTGGCAGCGGCATTCACCTTGTCGGTGTAGGCAGCCCGATTCTCATTGGCCTTGGTGCGCAGTTCGGCCAGTTCGTCCAGGTTACGCTGAGTTGCAGCGCGTGCCATCCCGCGCGGGATCAGCCAATTGCGCGCAAAACCGTCCGCAACCTTGACGATTTCTCCGGCTACACCGTGCTTATATACGTCTTCTGTGAGGATCACTTTCATGGGAAAACCCTTCCAAATGCTCTGAAGGCTAAGGTAATTCGGATGATGAGGGGCTATCTTAGCGCAAACAGGGCACATCATCAAGGCACAATTCGTGAATTTTGGGGGCGATCAACTTCGATCAAAAGTGACCCATCCCGCTTTGTTTAACCATTCACTCAGCCAGTAAAAGCGCTCGTCGCGCGTCTCACATGGCGTCTCGAACGAAAACTCGAAACGTGTCCGGGGTTGTGTAAAGAATTCAATGTACGGTGGAATCGCGCACACGTTATGTTCGCCAACGCAGCGCTGCCGCCACTCCAGCGTGTTGCTGGAATTGTCTGCGTTGTGGGTCAGCCAGTTCTCGGCGCATACCGCGAAGTCCACAAAGCTCATCTCGCCGTTGGCATCGGTGTAAACGATCCCCGATGACGTGATGCGTTTGATGTCCGCCAAAGTGGCGGTTGGCTTCACCCGGTTCAGTACTCGGTTAGAACTGTTCAAAGCGTTCCACGTCAAATACGAAAATGGTCGCCCCGCCGATCTCAACTTCGATCTGATTATGCAATCCATAAGCCGTGTCGGTTATACCCGATGCCATCGGCATGAACATGCGTCGGCGGTGGCAGGCCTCTCGTAATACGTCGGACACTTGCTTAACCTGGGATTCATCCACGCCAACGAGCAGCGTCGTGTTCCCCTGCCGCACAAATCCACCGGACGTGGCTATGCGCGTCACAGGGAATTTTCGTTTGGTGAGTGCTTCAATGGCCGTTTCCGTGTCTCGATCCTGGATGATGGCGATTACCAATTTCATGTTCTCTGTCCCCTTGAGGGCAGGAATCTGCCACGCTTACAAGTTCAGATTTCTACAAAATCTCTATGATTATATCTACATTGTTCTAATCTGTTTCTGACGAAAGCGATTTATAACTAGTCAATCACCACAGTCCCATTTTACCATTTTTCCGTGGTTACTTGAAATTTTCAAGTAACAAGTAAGGAGCGAGGACAATGTTTGGAGCCTTGGATCTCAACGCCGACGACATCCTGGCAAAACTGCCTGAAGAATTGCCCGTGCTGCCGCTCCGCAACATGGTAGCTTTCCCGTTTACCGTCATGCCGATTTCGGTGGGGGTACCGCGCTCGATCCGCCTGGTCAATGAAGCGATGCATGGCAACCGCCTTATTGCCCTCGTCACCTCACTCGATCCCGAAGTTGACGCGCCGGGGCCTGACCAGTTGCACCAGGTAGGCGGCGTCGCCTTCATTCAACGCGCAGCGCAGGGCGAAAATGATAGTATGCAACTGATTGTGCATGTTCTGGAGCGCGTCCGCATTACGGGTTGGACAAGTACCGAACCGTATTTAACGGCGCGCGTCAGCCTTGCCCCAGACATCGAGGACAGTGGCCCGGAGTCGGAGGCCCTCAATCGCGGTCTGATTGAGATCGCGCGTGAAGTCGTGGAGTTGATGCCGAACGTACCCAACCAGGTCGCAGAATTTCTTGAGCAGGTTGAAAACAAACGTCTGCTCGTTTATATGATTGCGGCCAATGGGCGCATGGACACCGAGAGGCGCCAGCAGGTGCTTGAGCAAGACCACGTCAATGACAAGATGCGCACCTTGATCGAGACGCTTGCAGCCGAGAAAGAAGTCCTGGAGATCGGCCAGAAGATCACCGCAGAAACTCAGGAAAAATTGGGCAAGGAACAACGCGAGTTCTTCTTGCGCCGCCAGATGGATGCCATCCGCCAGGAACTGGGCGAAGTAGACGACGAAGCCGCCGAAGTGGCGAATTACCAGAAGAAGATCGATGAGGCCCATCTCCCTGAAGAAGCCCATGAACAGGCCACGCGCGAATTGAAGCGACTGGAACGCCTGTCGTCCCAGTCGGCGGAATATGGCGTCATTCGGGCCTATCTGGACTGGTTGGTTGAACTGCCCTGGAACAACATGAGCCAGGATAACCTGGACATCGAGAATGCCCGTCGCGTCTTGGACGAAGATCACTACGACTTGAAGGACGTCAAAGATCGCATCCTCGAATTTCTTGCGGTGCGCAAACTAGCCAAGGAACGCGCTGAGGAAATGCCTGACGCAGCCCAGGCGGTAGATGCCGAAAGCAGCGGCGCAATCCTGCTGTTTGTGGGGCCGCCCGGAGTGGGCAAGACAAGCCTGGGCAAATCTATCGCACGGGCCTTGGGCCGTGAGTTTACTCGCATGAGCCTGGGCGGAATGCGGGATGAGGCCGAAATTCGCGGCCACCGCCGTACCTACATTGGCGCCATGCCTGGACGCATTATCCAGGCCATGAAGCGGGCTGGTACACGAAATCCTGTCTTCATGCTCGACGAAGTGGATAAGATCGGCGCCGATTGGCGGGGCGACCCCGCCAGCGCCCTGCTGGAAGTGCTTGACCCACAGCAAAACAACACTTTCCGCGATCACTACCTGGATGTGGACTTCGACCTGAGCGACGTGATCTTCGTGACCACTGCCAACCAGATTGACACGATCCCCGGCGCACTGCTGGATCGAATGGAAGTCATCCAGTTGGACGGTTACACCGAGTACGAGAAGGTTAAGATCGCCCAGGAGCACCTGATCAGCCGCCAGGTGCGGGCCAACAGTCTGCGCACGGAAGAGATCGAATTCACCGAAGACGCGCTGCGCAAGCTGGTCCGCGAGTTCACGCGCGAGGCCGGTGTCCGTAACCTGGAGCGTGAAATCGGTGCGGTACTACGCAAAGCCGCCATCCAGATCGCGGCAGGCGACACGAAGCACATCGAAGTGACGCCCGAAGTGATCCGTGAGTACCTGGGCAAGCCTCGCTTCCACTTTGAGGCCATCACCCGTGCAGAAACACCGGGCGTGGCTACCGGGCTGGCCTGGACTCCCGTGGGAGGCGATGTCCTGTTTGTAGAGGCTACGCGCAGCAAAGGCAAGGGCAGCCTCACCATCACCGGGCAACTCGGCAAGGTCATGGAAGAAAGCGTACGCATCGCCTACAGCTATCTGCACGCCCACGCCGCCGAACTCGGCATTGACGAGGATCGCTTTGAAAACTCGGACTTCCACATCCACGTGCCAGAAGGTGCAGTACCGAAGGACGGCCCCAGCGCTGGCGTCACCATGACGACAGCCCTGTACAGTCTCCTGGTTGAGCGGGGCGTGAAAGCCGAAGTCGCCATGACCGGCGAGATAACACTGCGCGGGCAGGTACTGCCCATCGGCGGGACGAAGATGAAAGTCCTTGCAGCGCACCGGGGCGGGCTGCGCACCATCGTCCTACCAGAACGTAACATGGACGATCTCGATGAACTGCCAGAAGATGTACGTGCCGATTTGACGTTTGTCCCCGTCAAGACGATTGATGAAGTGCTGCAAGCCGCTATACGCTATCCGGAAGTTTCCCCGGTGGAGACTGTCATTGAACCCGAACCGGCGTTGATGTAAGCAAAATCGCGCGAGTTCAGAACACGCAGTCGAACAAGGCCATCTCAGCGTTTCCGAGATGGCCTTTGTGTTTCTCTACATGATTCCTTGACGATCCACACATTCGCACCAGGGCATGTATCTTGTGTGATTGTCTACCAGGATCGAAAATAGGCCGGATCATCACAAGTGTAGTGAATCCAGGTAACGATGAATCGTCTTCGCCAATTGAGTCGCATCAATCGCCGCTGGCTGCTAGTGATTGTCCCTGTGGCACTTCTTGCCGGGTATCTTGCCGTGCGGCTGGGGTCTTTTGTTCTGCACCATATTGGTTATTCGCCTACCGATGGATTCCTGGAAGCTTATCTTGCCGCGCCAGACAAGCATCCCGAACTCATTACGGATCGCACAAAACCGTGTCCAAAGGCGCCCTTTCAACTACCTTCGACTGGCTTTGTCGGGTTTCTGTACAACGACCCAACGGAGCCGTATACGATTCTGGCTCCACATACCGGCGTAGACATCTTTGGCGACGGCGACGTAGGCACAGTGCCGATCTATGCCGCATATGACGGCTATCTCACGCGCCTGCCCGATTGGATCAGCGCCGTGATCATCCGCATTCCGCAAGATCCCCTCGACCCTTCGCGCCAGATATGGACTTACTACGCCCACATGGCAAGTCTGAACGGGGATCAATCCTACATCAGCGCGGAGTTCCCGCCCGGCACATCGGAAAAGTTTGTTAAGCAGGGAACACTGCTGGGCTACCAGGGGCTATATGCAGGTGCGGGCGCAGCGCCGATCAAAATGCACGTACATTTCAGCGTCGTCCTGAGTGACGACTCCGGGTCGTTCCGCAACGAGACACGCATTCAAAATACGCTCGACCCGTCTCCCTACCTCGGATTCAACGTCAACGCAGCCAGGAACCCAACGATTCCCGTCCAGTGCGGACTGTAAAGCTTCAGCCGTTCTCGGCCTATATCAACAGCGCTAACAATGCCGAAAATCCGATGGGTTTGCCCTGTAAGCGTAGCTAAACCGATGCTTGCCAGCGTCGCGGGTTGGCCTTGCCACCCACATAGGTGTTCATAAAGGCAAACTCGATGCTGAGTGTGAACAGGATATAGCGCTCCTGCGGAACATAGGACGCGGCACGTATCGCCTGTTCACGAATGAGGGGATCGCCGGTCAGGGTCGCACGGCCCCTGACGTAAAACTCGCCGCCACCGCCATTCATGTCTTCAACCGCGCAATGCAGTATATAACGCGGATCGCGCTGTAATTCCTTACCTTTGGGCGAGGTGGGATCCATGAATAGGTACAACTGCTCGCCGATAATAGGCGTCACCGGATGCACTCGCGGGCTGCCGTCAGCGCGCAGCGTGCCAAGGTACGCCACACCACTTTGAAAACGTGTCCGACCAAATTCTGCAAAATCTGGCGCTTTCCGTGAAAATTCTGCCCAACTAGCCATAATTTGATCCCTGTGAGCGATCCCTTACGAGTCGGCGGACCGTGGCAGCACCGGCTTGAGATCGACAATCGGCGTACCGTCAATCGCCTCGATTGGCCCTGCCTTCAAACGATTTCCCGCAACTTCTAGAACACTTACGCGGTGCAAACCCAGCGGATTGGGTCTGTCGGGAGAGCGCGTCGCAAAGACGCCCGTTAGCGGATTGTTCTCGTCCCCGCGTGGATGGAGCTTCAGCACATCCCTCTGCGACTCGTGCAGCCAGGTGATCACGATCAGCTCATCGCCGACTGTTATCCCATCCAGGCCCTCCAGCAGCGCTGAATTGATTTCGAGCCAGGCATCGGGCGCGCCTTCGTCGCCCTGCCTGGGCGCTGCTGCGCGATCACGGAGGGACGATTGAACCAGGCCGATTGGATGCAGCAGATAGTCGTCTTTTGACATGTCTCCACCTCTCCGCTTCAACGATATGATCGGCAATTTCGGAAGAACATGAATCAATCAACAAGCCCCTTTCAGGTTAGCCAGTAGACTCTAATTGCGCAGGTATGCGCTCGTCAGCGATTGTTCGCAATCCAGCAATTGCTGTGGCGTGCCCTCGAATATGACTCTACCGCCTTTGTTGCCGCCTTCAGGCCCCATGTCAATGATCCAATCGGCGTTCTTGATTATCGCCAGGTTGTGTTCGATGACAATCACCGTATTTCCGGCATCCACCAGCCGATTGATAATGCCGAGCAGATGGCTAATATCTGACATGTGCAGCCCGGTAGTCGGCTCATCCATGACATATACGCTGCCTTTTTTGTGCAGTTCGCTGGCAAGCTTGATGCGCTGGCATTCGCCGCCAGATAGTGTGCTCAGCGGCTGACCAAGTGTCAGGTAGTCCAGGCCAACGTCGCTCAACGCCTGTAATTTGCGCATGACGTCTTTCGCCACTTCCTTGGTGTCAAATAAGTCCAGGGCTTCCCGGACAGGCATGTTCAACACATCCGAGATCGATTTGTCGCGGAACTTGTAGGCCAGCACTTCGTCCTTGAAGCGCTTTCCGCCGCATATCTCGCACGGCGTTTCGACCTCGTCCATATACGCCAGTTCGATGGTGATGACGCCCAGTCCGTGGCAATTTTCGCAAGCGCCTGTCGAGTTGAAGCTGAACAGGGAAGCGCTGACATTGTTAACTTTGGCAAAGGTCTTTCGGACATCGTCCATGATGCCCGTGTACGTGGCAGGATTCGAGCGGCTGGAAACGCCAATCGGGGACTGGTCAATCACAATGGCATCGGGGTGCTGAGGTACAAACGTCTGGTGGATGAGCGAGCTTTTGCCGGAACCGGCTACACCTGTGACCACGGTCAGGACACCTGTCGGTATGTCAACGTTGACGTTCTGCAAATTGTTGGCCCTTGCGTTGGTAATGGACAATTTGCCTTTTGCCATGCGAGAACTGGATTTTATAGGCATAGCCTGTTTTATGTGGCGGCCCGTCAGGGTATCGGCGTTCAGCAGGTCCGCGTAACTGCCCTCAAAGACGATAGTTCCGCCACGAGTTCCGGCGAATGGTCCGACATCAACCACGTGATCGGCGACTTTGATCACGTCGGGATCGTGTTCCACCACGATCACGCTGTTGCCTTTATCACGCAGCTTTTGCAGGAGTTCGTTCAGGCGGTGTACGTCGCGCGGGTGCATCCCGATGCTGGGTTCGTCAAAGACGTACAGTACATCCACAAGGCTGCTGCCCAGGTGTTTGACCATCTTGATACGCTGCGACTCACCACCGGACAGCGTGTCGGTTTCTCGGTTCAGGCTCAGATATTCAAGGCCAATATCAATCATGTCCTGGAGGCGCTCGACCAAAGAGGCGACCATTGGCGCAGCGACGGGGTCTTTGATCGCTCTGATGACCTCGATCAGCTCGTCAATTTCCATCGCCGCAAGCTGCGCGATGTTGTAACCATTTATCTTGCAACCGAGAGCTGCCTGACTGAGTCGCGCGCCTTTACAGAGGGTACATGGCCCGTAAGTCATGTAAGGCTCTATTGATTTCTGCGTGCGCTCGGACTTGGTTTTCAAGTCGCCTGTGATGTACTTGCGGCTGAACTTGTCAACGATGCCTTCAAAGGTCAGGTTGACAGGTTTGGCTTCCCCTTCCACCTGCATCTTGACTTTGTAAGGTTTGCTGTGGAGGAGCAGATTCATCTCTTCTTCGCTGTAGTCCGCCAGCTTTTTGTCGTTATCGAACAGCCCCGACTTCGTGATGACGCTCCACCCCCACCAGTTCCCTACGGCATATTCCGGGAACAAGATAGCCCCTTCGTTGAGAGATTTGGATGGGTCAAGAAACTTGTCGAGATCGACGCCGATCTTGCGGCCAATGCCCTTGCACTCCGGGCACATGCCCTGTGGATCGTTGAACGAAAAGGCATTGGAATAGCCCACATACGGCTGTCCGACGCGCGAATACAGCAAACGCAATATGGAGTAGATGTCGGTAATCGTTCCCACTGTCGAGTGTGATCCACCGCCGAGATGCTTCTGGTCAACGACAATTGCCATGCTCAGGTTTTCGATGGCGTCGGCCTCTGGTTGGGCATAACGTGGCAGGAAGTTACGGACGAACGTGCTGAAGGTTTCGTTCAACTGGCGACGCGCTTCGGCGGCAATCGTATCGAATACGATGGACGACTTACCTGACCCGGACACACCGGTGAAGATAGTGATTTTGCGCTTCGGAATGCGCAACGATACATTCTTCAGGTTGTTTTCACGTGCGCCACGTATCGTGATATATTCCTGGGACACAATTCGCTCCTTTTTCTAACTATCGCTCACACCGCCGTAAACATTGCCCGGCCAGGATGCAATGCTTTTGGGCGAGGTTGGTTCCATAAATAGGGATGCCCGCGTCAAGGCGATCTACATTCTACGCCTGCGACCAGGTTGGGAGTACTTCGACAGACCCGAATTCAGCGACGCTAATCAAATGAACGACTGTCGTAATCCCATGATTCATGTTCATTTCCTCCCAAAGGTTATTTGCTGATCGGCTGTTTTTGCCTTTTCACACAAACGTCGCAGGAGGACGTGTCAAAATGACAGGCTGGGAGATGCTCTCATCGTGTACTCATAATTTCATTTCATTGGCGTTATCTGCCTCCGGCGCAAGAACAAAAGCCTGCTTAACCGTAGCCAAGGCAATATTAGGCAGCATATCGCGGTTACCTGTAAATACAGTTCCGAATATACTGCCTATGTATTTCCAACCTTTTCCTGAATTTGAGGTTGTTTTTCTGAACGGGGTCGGGACTTTGCTCGCCACCAATGGTCGAAATTGTCGGAAATGGGAACCCAGTTGGTAGCGGGCCTTCTCAGGCTAGACCAGGGTCAGCGTCACGTCAACATTCCCGCGTACAGCGTTCGAGTAAGGGCAGCGCTGGTGCGCCTGTGCGACGAGATTCTGGGCCTGGGCACGGTCAGGCATGGATGGCAGATGAATAAGTAGCTCAACCTCAAGTCCCATGCGTCCATTTCCAATCTGTCCGAGGCCAACCTTCGCTGTCACGGTAGAGTCCTCGGCAGACAGGTTCATCCGCCGGGCGATGCCCATCATGGCATTTTGGAAACAGGCGGCGTAGCCCAGAGCAAACAACTGCTCCGGGTTGGTTCCGGGGCCACCGTCGCCGCCCAACTCACTAGGCGACGAGAAATTGACTTCGAGACGGCCATCGGATGTCTTCCCATGACCACGACGGCCACCCGTAACCGTTGCTTCGGCAGTATACAAAACGTTGACCCTTTTGGTCTCAACCTCACTCATTTTCTATTCCTTATTGCTCCTGTACATAAAATCCAGATTGAGCGTGTGTTGATATTCTTTCGATCAGACTTGTTCTGGACCAGCGGCAGATGCTGGATCGGTCGCTTTCGCGTGCAACAGAATCAACAATGAGTTTGCCAGGGTCGGCAAATCCTAATTCTAACTGCGATCACACGAGAATCCGTCGCTCCACGTAAGAATCCATCTGGCCTAAACATCTAATCTAGTGTACTATTTCACATAGAAATTTGGTCGAAGGTGGTACAAACCGATATGCCGATCTATACCTATGAGTGTGAAAACTGCGGGCAGCGCTTTGATGCGAAACAAAGCTTCAGTGAAGCCCCGCTAACAATCTGCCCGGATTGCGAGGGTGCGCTTCATCGCGTGATCCAGCCAGTGGGTATTGTCTTCAAAGGCTCCGGGTTCTACGTCACGGACAGTCGTGGTAAACAGAATCTTGCTACGACCAGCACGCGCAAGGACGAGGCCAAACCTGCTGCCGAAGGCACAGGCAGTTCGGACAGCGCCGCATCCTCGACAGGCGACAGTAATACCTCAGCAAAAACGGAAAAAGCTGAAGCCTCGCCAAAAGCCGAAACGACAAAAAGCACGGCCACTGCCGACGCCTGACGCGACATCAGGCATTCCATCAGGAATTGAACAGGCCCACAACTCGTTTTAGTTGTGGGCCTGTTGTTTGTTCGTAACCGAGCGCTGGGCTGAATCAGGGCAGTTTTTCGAATATCCGACTCACGCTAAAGGCAAGACCAGGCAACACATCCGCGCCATCGAGAACATCGCCTTCACGAAGCACAGACCTCATCCCATCGGCGTGATAAACGTCTATTGTGCCTTTCCCAGGATTGACAATCCACACCAGCCGCGCGCGTGCGCTAAGATATTCCCCGGCCCGCTGCTGCATTTGGGGACCTGTATTGGATTTAGAAACCACCTCGACAGCCAGGTCAGGAGCGCCTTGTATATAACTATCGCTATTTTGCTGCGTCGCTCGCTGTGCAGTAATGTATCCAACGTCTGGAATCCGGGTGTTATATGGGTTGAGTTCGACGGTACCATCTGCGCCAGTTACAATACCGCCCAAATTATGCTCCTCGTCAAATGCTCTTAGCAAGTACCCAATCCACATTGCAAGCACCGTTTGTCTAAGCTTTGAGCCAGGCACTTCAATCAATACCCCGTTGTGCAGTTCATAGATTTTGCCATCATCAGGCATGTTCTCAAGGTCTTGTACCGTGTAGAGCCTATCCTGAACTGCCATTGTCGCACCCTCCGCTACAACTGGAAGCCGGGCGAGAAGCGCACAACCTTCTGGGTGTAATTAGCTACAAATTCAAGCAGACGGTCATGCAGGTCTTTCCATTCTTTGCTGTCCAGAAGGGTTTTCATGCTGGCATAGTCTGGCGTAATCCCGCCCATCATGATCTGGGGACACTCGCCGTAGACGGCAAACCACGCTTCCGTTGGTTGCAAGCCAAGCCGGGTGATCCCTGGCGCAAATTCCCGAACGACGAATTCGAAGTATTCCTGGTCATGCCCCTGCTTGATGTCCCAGCTCATGATAATTTTGACTTGCATTCAAATTCCTTCGAGACAGCACTCGTCGCGGCGATCAGCGAGTGCATTCCAGCACGACGATTTGCGTCTGCTCTGGCAAGTTTGATTTGCTTACCTTGAGCAGACTTTCCTGCTGAATCCGGCTGACGCCCATTTCTTTGAGGAAGCGATCCACACCCTCCAGATCGAGCCTGCTTTCCTCGGTTTTATAATGCATGGGGATCACAAGACTCGGTTCCAGCAAACCGATGACTTCCGCGGCCTGAGTCGCGTTCAGTGCGCCGCCCCCACCCACCGGCACCAGGGCAATGTCTACAGCGCCCATCGCTTCAATGGTGGATTGAGCAGGAACATGATCGAGGTCGCCCAGGTGAACGATGCTCAGACCATCAAAGTCAAATTTATAGGAAACGTTTCGTTTTGGCGGGTCTGCTTCCAGGTTATGCATGGCCGCGCCCAGGATGAATACGCCGCCGATCTCGTACTCGCCTGGCCCGTTGATCACGCGCTGAATGTTTTTGACGCTGTCTACGCTGCTGTGGCCTGGCGCATCGTGACTGATCGTCGCTACATCCGCCTTCAGCTTCGGTACATCATATCCGATTGTTTCGTCATAAGGATCAGTCACAATCGTAGCCTTGCCCCGATCTGCAAGGCGGAAACAGCTATGCCCGTACCATGAAATTTCCATGAAATAGCCTCTTTCACAACCAGTAAAATACGATCAGAGAGGTGTTTAGAGTATACCGTGCGTGATGCTGTGCGCCAACATTCTGAGCTATACTTTTATCCTATCCATTCGTGGAGGAGATGAGAATCGAATGCCGCAGATCCACCAGGACTTTCGCACCGGGATCGAACTGCCCCTGTCACCGCTGGAGATGGGCCAGGGTCGTGTCGAAGCCCGTGACGGGCTGAATCTGGTGGTTGAGCCAACCGCGCCGGGCGCATATTCCGACGGGCAGATATTTGATTATCACGGCCTCAGGTACCGTCGAGATTTTCTGAATCGCCCGCCGCTGCGTATGATCGTGCGTGCGAAGGCGTCGCACGATACCGAGTCTCTGATAGGCACTGCGGGCTTTGGTTTCTGGAATCAACCCTATCTACCGGGTTCGCGTTCGCTAAGGCTGCCGCGTGCCGTATGGTTCTTCTTCGCTTCACCACATTCGAACATGGCTTTTGCGCGAGATGTACCGGGTTGGGGCTGGAAGGCCGCGACGTTGGATGCCAGCCGCCCGCCATTTTTTGCGCTGGCTCCCGGCGCGCCGCTAGGCTTCCTCGCAATGCGCGTTCCGGCGCTCTACCGAAAATTGTGGCCGCTTGCACAGTGGGCTATCGGCGCGGCAGAAAGGTTCCTCAACGTATTGCTAACCGACATGCATACCTATCGCCTCGATTGGTTGTTGGATCGATCTGATTTTTACGTAGACGACCAATTGGTTTTCATGTCGCCCTATTCGCCGCGCGGCCCGCTCGGCTTCGTCGCCTGGATCGACAACCAGTATGCAGTTGTGACCCCTCAGGGAAATTTCCGCATGGGGTTCGTGCCACTGGAACACCAGCAATCGCTTTTCATTGACTCGCTAGATATTGAAACGCTGTAACGGATGATGAGCAGTTTACCGATCCTCCTCGTACTGGTGCATGATCAAGCCCTGGGCAATGCAGTTGCCGCGAATTCAGGGGCTTTTGATGTACGTTGGTCGCTGGACTTCCCACGCGATGATGCCCGCGATGGCGCGGCAGCGGTTGCCCAGATCGCGGATCTCCAACCCGCGCTGATCGTAGTTGAGTTGGATGCTCCGGCACGTTGGCTCCCTCGTGTCCACTCCGATCCCGCTACCCGGCGCATTCCTGTGATTGCTATTGCGGCGGACGAGGCAGCTCGTCAACGCGCAGAAGACGCCAGGGCGAATCTCACTTTCACCCCGGAAGCGTTCATCGCTGCGCTGCCTGACGTACTAACAGCAAACGCATCCATTTTTGCCCACCGGATCAGGCTAAATGAACAGTGCCAGGAACCGCCACCTGCCCTCGTCTACAAGGGTTTGCGAGAATTTAACGAGGGGCTGTACTTCGAGTGTCACGAGACGCTCGAAGAAGCCTGGAATCACGAGAGCGGCCCCGTGCGCGAAGTGTACCGGGCCATTCTTCAGATCAGTATAGCCTACTATCACATTACGCGCGGCAACTACAACGGGGCGCTCAAGTTGTTCTTGCGCAGCCGCCAATGGTTTGCCCCGCTGCCGGATCGCTGCCAGGGAATTGACATCGCCCGGCTGCGCACCGATGCCGACGCGGCCCGCGCACATCTGGAAGCGCTTGGTCCGGAGCTGATCGCAGAATTTGATCGATCCCTGTTCAAACCTGTCATCTACGAGGAACACCACCCATGACGGATCAACGATTCCAGGGCAAGGTCGCGCTGATAACGGGCAGTGGCAGAGGAATCGGCAAGGCCATCGCCTTGCGACTCGCCAGGGAAGGGGCAGATATCGCGGTCAACTTCTTTCGCAACCGCACTCCTGCCGAACAAACCGCCGATGAGATTCGCGCTTTGGGCCGTGCAGTGGCACTCGTTCGCGCCGACGTAAGCGATGAGGCGGATCTTCGACGGCTGTTTGAAGAAGTGCAAGGCGCATTGGGTGGCCTGGACATCCTGGTCAACAACGCGGCATCCGGTTACAACCGTCCAGTGATGGAACAGCGCTTGAAGGGCTGGGACTGGACGATGAACATCAACGCGCGCGCAGCCTTATTCGCCTCGCAGCAGGCGGTACCGTTGATGCAGCAGCGTGGTGGCGGAGCTATTGTGAACCTTTCCAGCATTGGCGCCAACCGGGTATTGCCCGAATATGTAGTGGTCGGGGCATCGAAGGCGGCGCTGGAAGCCGTCACCCGTTACCTGGCCGTAGAGCTAGGCCCGTTGAATATCGTGGTCAATGCCGTGTCGGCCAGTGTGGTCGAGACCGATGCCCTCCAGCATTTTGGCGTGATGAAAGAGTGGGCTAACGAACGCCTGGACTCGACCAAAAAACTTACGCCTGCCGGGCGGCTCGTTTCAGTGGAGGACGTGGCCGCAGCCGTCGCGTTCCTGTGTTCGCCGGACGCCGAGATGATACGCGGCCAGGTGCTGCTTGTGGATGGCGGTTTTACACTACCATTCTAGAGGACACAATTGAGAAAGGATCGCCGTCGTGCGAATTCTTTATGTGGATATTGACAGCTTGCGTGCCGATCACCTGGGCTGCTACGGCTATCATCGCAACACCAGCCCGAATATAGATAGGATTGCGGCAGAAGCGATTCGCTTTGACAACCTGTACGTCAGCGATGCGCCCTGTTTACCGTCGAGAACGGCGCTGTGGAGTGGACAGTTCGGCTTCCATACCGGTGTGGTAAATCACGGTGGGGCCGGGGCGCAGCCACTCGTCCATGCGCCATCGCGTGGTTTTCGAGATGTCATAGGCACTACTGGCTGGATGG
>DATGFK010000565.1:0-6285 GCA_035309185.1 Aggregatilineales bacterium | reverse complement strand
CAGCGCAGCCGTACGCAGCGCGATGAAGGATATCTATCAAAAGGGCCTGGCCCTGGGCAACAACCCGCACGCTTTTTCTAAAGTCGGCGATTGCCACACATCTCATGTTTGGTTCATGCACCAGTTCGGCGGGCAATATTCATATAACCTTGGACAGTATACGAACCTGAAGGGCGTCATAGATTGGTTTTCCACCCCAAACGATTTTAGTGATAACAACTCGTTTCTGCGTACCAGTCAGGCCGCGCGCAGCGGCTTTGTTTCCGCGAGCGTTCTCGACCCTCTTTGGAAAGCCGATCAAAGTTTGTGCCCGAAGGGAGAATCGCCCCTACGCTGTGAATATCGTATTCATAAACCAAGTGTAGCCATTATCCAGTTTGGTATCCTTGATCCCGATTTTTTGACAACTGGCGACTTCCAGGCCTCAATGACGGCTATCGTGGATCAAAGCCTGGCTCTCGGCGTTATCCCGGTTGTTTCGACTGCCCCTATTAATCCTGTCTACCCTGACAAAGCACGCCAATTTAATCGCTTTGTTATCCAACTGGCCCAGAGCAGAAATATTCCCTATATAGATTTGGCAAGTGTGCTGGATTTCCTACCCAACCACGGATTAGATGTGGACAACCTTCACATGACGCCTGCCGCGCATTTCGGCGGGATCGAATTTGCAGGCCCCAGTCTAAACACCGGGCTGACCCTCTGGAATTTGCTGGCCCTTGACTCCCTGAATTCAGTTTGGCAGCAAATCATGACTTGATAACCAGGCAGGTTGCAGCGATTGGATAGGATCTGGAGCAGGAATGCTCAGGAGAGTGTGGGAACATCCAGCAGCGGGAGCCAGAAGCCAAAGGTGCTGCCTTTGTCCAGTTCGCTGATGAACCAGGGGTGGCCGCCGTGCTGCTCGATGACTTCCCGAACCAGGCTCAGGCCAACACCGCTACCTTCGACATTCAGGACATTGCTGGCCCGGAAATAGGGCTTGAAGATGTTTTCCTGTTCGTCTTCGGGGATGCCCGGCCCGGAATCTTCGACGGCGAAATAAAAGCGGTCTTCCTCAATATACACTTTGATGGTGATCGTGCCGCCTTCGGGCGTATATTTGATAGCATTGCCGACCAGGTTGTTCATTGCCTCGCGCAATTGCACGAAGTCGCCCTTGATGGGATGCAGGTCGAACTGAATATTGCGAATCACTTCCTCATTGCGCTGCTGCGCCGCCGGGAGCATGTCGTCCAGCACGCCCTGGATCAGTTCGTAGGGGTCAATAGGGCCGCTGGCGAAGGCATTCTCCTCGGCTCGTCTCGCATCCAGCAGCGAGGCGATCAGCGTTTCCATGCGTGTGATGGCCTTGTACATACCCTCGATGTACATTGTCTCCGGCACCTTTTTCATATTCACGTCAGAGCCGATCAGGTCTACGTAGCCCAGTATCAAGCCCAGCGGATTCTTCAGGTCGTGCGACGCCATCTTAATCATGTGGGTCTTCAGGCGATTGAGGTCCTTCAGGGGCGTGATGTCATAGAAGGCAAGCACAAACCCGACGTCAGAATGGTCGTCCTCGCGCAGAACCGACGCGCTGACGACGTAATCTTTTCGGGCACTTTCGTCGCGCACCTCGAAAGATTTGGTTCCGGCGCTCATGTGCAAGCTGGAAAGAGTCTCTACGGCGCGTACGAACAACGGCTTTGACGACAGTTGATCGAGCCGCTTATTGTGGGCGTCCTCGGCGGCAACTTCCAGCAGCCCTTCGGCGGAGGCATTCATCAGCCGAATCCGCCACTGCGAATCCACGGCGATCAGCGCCTCTGAGGTGCTGTCCAGCACGGCTTCGAGCTGATGCTGCTGAGTCCGTACTCGTTCAAAGAGTTGCGCATTGTGCAGCGCCGACCCGGCCTGGTTGACCACGATCTTCGCCAGTCTCAAATCGTCTTCCGAAAAGCCATTCGGTTCGCCGTGTTCCAGCGTCATCACGCCGCGCACGTCGTTATCCACAAATACCGGCACGCAGATGGCTGAACGCACGCGCAGGTTATCGTCCAGTTTCAGCCAGCGGTCGTCCACTGCCGTGTCCTGGATGAGCGCCTCGCGTTTGTTCTGGAAGACCCAACCGGCCAGGCCGCTTTGTAACACGCTGTGCGAGACCACGGAACGTTTTTCGTCGTCCATGTCGCGTGCCGCGATGAAGCGCTGCAACTCGCCCGTCTCGCCGTCCAGCAGGAAGAAACTGCCCTTGGAAGCCCCGACGACCTCCGTCGTCAGTTCCAGCGTTTGCATCAGCACTTCGTCAAGGTCAAGCGTGGCAATAAGCTGCGCAACCTGGACGAGAACTTCCAGTTGCCTTGTCTCGCGCTTGGTACCCTGAACGCCTGACATGCTTATACTGTCGCTAACCTGTCTGTGCTTACTGTCCTGATACTCTGATAGTCTACTGGCCCGCCGACTTTGGCAAGTTCACATCGCAGCGCCCGGCGCTGATCGCGCAGGTGGTGATCACCGTCCCGTCCCATTCCACGTCGAAAGTCGTGACGTTGGAATTGGCGGCAATCCAGAAGCGCCTGGGTTCGGCTACTTTGGCCCAGGCTGCGCGGAAGTTGATCGGCAATATCGCACACTCCGGAATGGGCGTCGGCTCATTCCTGTCGTTTCGATAGACCTGGTAGCAGAATCTTGAGGGTAGTTCGTACGGCTGGTATTGCGAGCCTGAGGCCGACCACAGCGATGTGTCCATCTCGCGGTTTGTAGCCGGGCTATCCCCATGCTGGATAAATGTGAGCTTATGAATGTCCAGTATCTTGCCACTCGTATTGGTCAGTATGAATTGCGTATCGTCATAGGTCAGGGTCAGCATCGTACGGGCTGCCGTGCCTGAGGGACTCTGAGTTCCGCCCTCAGTAGCTGGCCCGGTGCTGGTCAGGTTAGCTGAGGTCGCGGCAGTCGTGGCTGCCGCAGTTTGCTGGGTCGTTCCTGCGCCCTGTCCGGCTGGGGTTGAACCTTCACCCGTAGCGCTCGCGTTGGCCTCAGGCGTGTTGCCCTCGCCGGGTGTGGTCGTCTCGCCTGGTGCCGAGGGACTGGCTACTTCGCTGCCGGGCGTGTTTTCACTTCCTGCTACGCTTTCCGTTGCAGCCTCGGTGCCACTCAGCACGGCGCCCAGCGTGCCTTCCCCAACCAAAGCGGGTGTCGAGGACGCATTGGCCGCCTGGGTGGTGCCACGGGCCGGGTTGAGTATATAAACGCCCAACGCTGCCAACAGGAGAATGACCACGACGATTGGAACATAAAACAGCAGCCCCCGGCCAGCTTTGGACTCCGTGGGTGCTACCGGACGCTGCATCTCCTGGGTAGACATATTGGGGTCGGCTGCCGGGATCGGCAGCATGGTCGAGATTGCGTCTTCGCCAGACGGGGTGCGCAGGGGCGTCATCTTAGCGGGATCGCTGACTTTCGGTTCAGCCGCCTGCGGAGCCGGAGTTGCTTTCGCGCCAGCCGCGCCTGTCAGTTCGGCCAGACGGTTCTCATGCGCCTGCAAGGCAACCTGGCGCGCGTCTACGGCCACCGGCGCGGTAGATGCCTGTACAACCGGGACTGGAGCCTCGTACTTACCGGCGATGGCCGCTTCCAGGGCGTTGGCAAGTTGTTCGCCTGTTGGGTAGCGCCGATTGGGGTCTTTGTCGAGGATTTTCAGCAGCACTTTTTCGATGGACGGCGTAAGCGCCGGGTTGAACATGGTTGGTGGCGGCGGCGCGTCGTTCAAGTGTTTGAGGGCGACGCTCATGGCCGAAGGATCGTCGAAGGGAACTTTGCCCGCCAGCATCTCGTACATGACGACGCCCAGCGAGTACAGGTCACTCTGCGGCACCGCTTTGGCCGACGAGACGGCCTGTTCCGGGGCAATGTAGTGGGCGCTGCCGAAGGTGTCGCCCAGGGTGCCTTCCTGCGTGCTGAGGGCCAGGCCGAAGTCCGTTAAAACGGCCCGGTTTTCGCTGTCCAGCATGATATTCGACGGCTTGATGTCCCGGTGGATGACGCCTCGCGTGTGAGCGTAATCCAGCGCGCCGCCAATCCCCCGCACGATGTTCAGCGCGTCCGCCTGCGGCAGATACGTGCCGCCTTCGGCCCTTTCCTTGAGGATTTCGCGCAGGTCTTTGCCTTCGATAAAGACCATTGCCATGTAATAGTTGCTCTCGTATTCGCCAAACTGGTACACGCCCACGATGTTCGGGTGGTGCAGCCGGGCGATAGCGCGGGCCTCTCGTCGGAACCGCTCTGCGTACTCGGCCTGGTCAGCCGTTCCGGCAAGTTCAGAATTGATGACTTTTACGGCAGCGTAACGCTGTAAGCGTTCGTCGTAACCCTTGTAAACGCGGGCCATTCCGCCGCGCCCCAATAGTTCTTGAATGACGTAATCGCCGAGCTGTTTTCCAATGAATGGGTCAGACATGGGTATTCATCCATGGGGATTGATTGACTTTGCTTTGCATTCGCTAATTATCTTCCATTATACAATTTTGAGCCAGCAGTAAGCATTAATTGTGATGCGCTCGTTATAGCAGTTTCATCACAATTTTGAAAAGATAATGTCCGATTGAGGTGGATGCTAGTATACTATAAAAAATCAGTGAATTGCGTACGAACACCATTGCCTCCGTGCGTGAGAATTAGAGAGGAACTAGCTGTGCCATCGCCGCTGGACATTAGCGAACAAGAAATCCGAGAACGATGCGTTGAGATATTGAACGCCGCAGCCGACGAAGCCGCCGCACAGTCTCACAATTTTATCGGCACGGAACATCTCTATAACGCACTGACCCGCATCGAGGGCGGGATCACCCACCGGCTACTACTGGCGTCCGGCCTTGATCCTCGCACGGTACGCCAGGACATCCGCATGGAAGCGGGCCGGGGCGATGATGAACCTGTCGAACAGCCCCGCTTTACGCCCCGCGCCTATCGCATCCTGGCGACAGCAGTCTTCTACGCCGACGACTACGGCGAAGATCGAGTTTATGAAGCGCATATCCTGCTGGCGCTCCTGCAAGAGGGCGAAGGAGTCGCCGTCCGCAGGCTGATCGCCCTGGGCGCAGATGTGCCTAGCTGGATTGATATTGTCCAGGAAGAACTGAAGCATCGCACCGGCAAGAGTCACTTCGGGCCGGATGAACTCGGCCTTCTAGATAAAGATGCCGAGAAGCCGTCCGCGCAGCCGATGACGCCCCTGCTCGACAAGTACGGGCGCGACCTGACCGAACTGGCCCGACAGGGCAAATTGCGTGCCGCTATAGGCCGCGAACGCGAAATCCGCGCGGTGGCGCGTACCTTGATGCGAAGCAAGAAAAACAATCCGCTGCTGCTGGGCGACGCGGGTGTTGGCAAGACCGCCGTAGTGGAAGGGCTGGCCTTTGACATCGTGCAAGGCACCGCTCCCGCGACCCTGCAAAACAAGCGGATCGTGCAGATCGAGATCGGCACGCTGGTAGCCGGGACGAGCCTGCGCGGTCAGTTCGAGGAACGCCTGGTCGGGATCGTTGAAGAGGCTCGTACAGCCAGCGGAATTATCCTGTTTATAGACGAAATCCATACCATCGTGGGCGCAGGCGATACGGTGGATAGCAACCTGGACGCCGCCAATATTCTCAAACCTGCTCTCTCGCGCGGGGAGATCGTTTGCATTGGCGCGACGACCCATGAAGAATATCGCAAGGCCATTGCGCAAGATGCCGCACTCGAACGCCGCTTCCGAACCATACCCATTGAGGAGCCGTCGCCGGAAGATACGCTGACCATCTTGCAGAATGTCCAGGGCCACTACGTCGAACATCACCGGGTCGAGATTTTACCGGAGACCCTGGAAGCTGCCGTCTCGCTCTCCCAGAAATACATGATTGATCGCCGCCAGCCGGACAAGGCGCTTGACCTGTTAGACGAAGCCTGCGCGCGCGTGGTCATTCGTCAGCAGCCCCAGGAAGGCGGAACGCCGCGCGTGGTCAACGCGGAGGCAGTTGCCGAAGTCGTCGCTGAATGGACGGGCATCCCCATTTCCGAAATTAGCGGCGACGAACGTATCAAATATCAGCGCATGGAAGAAGCGCTCAAAAGGCGCGTGATCGGCCAGAACCACGCCGTTTCGGCAGTGACCGATGCGATTAAGACGCACCGCGCGGGCCTGTCCGACCCTGGCCGCCCGGTAGGCGTATTCCTTTTTCTGGGGCCAAGTGGAGTCGGCAAGACGGAACTGGCAAAGGCGCTGGCCGCGTTCCTGTTCGGCAGCGAGGACGCCCTCGTGCG
>DATGFK010000564.1:0-5041 GCA_035309185.1 Aggregatilineales bacterium | reverse complement strand
CGGCCCGAACTCGTTCTCACAGCTTTACTGGCCGCAGTATTATTCGCACGTGTGCGGGATGCATAACGGCCTGGATCACATCGTGCCGGTGGGAACGCCGCTGGTGGCGTTGGCAGACGGGATCATTGTCGGGACGCAGGCCAACTGGCCCTTCCTGGGCAATCTCCAGGATGCGTCCATTATTCTGTGGTTCTACCTGCCCGATTCAGTGCGCGACGCCAACGGCAAGCGAATGCTCTCGAACGTGCTGGCCGCCTACGGACATCTGTCCAACAACAGCATCGTCCACCGCCACCAGGAGGTCAAAGCCGGTGACGTGATAGGCCTGAGCGGGTATCCTGTGGGCGAACCGAATAACGCTCACCTGCACCTGGAACTGCACCTGTTAAGCGGCGACAATGCGTTGCCTCACCCCTCCTCACGGAGATTGCTGACGGACTTCCAGCGTCCACAGCCCTACAGCAACCAGACGCCATTCAATCCGCTGCTATTCTTCAGCGAAAGGTTGTTGAAGTATCATGTACACCTGGGCAGCAAGATTGGATTTGGCAGCGGGCCGACTTACCCATCGGCAGAGAAGGTTACATCCCTGGGCCTGAGCTGGCCGCCGCTGGACTTTTTCACGATTGCCAATTTTCAGTACGGCGCCCCGGTCATTTGGACGATCAAGAATACGCCCTGGCCCAACGGCATCTATGACCTACAGACGCTGAATCAGCGTGTCAAGAGCAATTACACAGCATTCCAGCCGTACCCGGCGGATTTTGTGTAGGCTATAGGGTTGGCTATCAAATCGTTGCCTGTACAATTTCGATGGCCGAAGCCAGCGGGCCAGCGTATCGTTGTTTTCCTGGCACCGCTGGCCCGGTGTTGGATTTTGTCCAGCTTTGGGCCTGGATACTATTCATAAGCCAGGAATCCGTATGAGACGTCCTCAAAGCCATCTTTGACAGCCTGATCAGGAAGAAATTTGAGTTGGGTGGGGTTCTTATTGATTAGCGGTTCGTTGATAAAAGCTGATAATACAGGCTCGAACATCCGGGTGCTCAATGTCCCATATATCTAGCGGAACATCGAGGTGCGTGAGTTCTCCACTCGTTCTCATCAAGTGATCGCGTGTATCCCACGCTTTAGCAAGACCTTGCATCGTAGATGCAGTGCCAAATGCACTGACGACTCCTACAACAGTTAACATTCCTATACTGATCGTTAGTGCGGATTGCGACTTCCATTCCATTAATGATCCTAGCAAATGTCCGATCCACATAAACCCAGCAAATGTAAAGAAAATGGGAAAAAGTTCTGCCCGGTCTGCTAAGGGACCCGATGTAGCATAATAAGCAGTGAATTCACATACGAAGTTCAAGAAAATAATAGTTGTGAGAATTGAAACTATTTGTAGTTTTGTCCTTTGCCGATCTAAGTGAGTAAACACTTTATGTTTAGTTCCGAAGACTGCAATCAACATCATAGTAATGAATGCCAGGGGTGATTGCCTAATCGCATAGGCTACTGGATAGCCCATTGCACGCGCAGCGTAAAGGATAGAAAGGATTAAATCTGGGCGAGGAAATGCTGATTGACGGCCTGAAGTACCGGGCGCAAGATAAACGATAAGAAATCCGACTATGGCCGCGATGAATGTGATGCCGAGACGGTTGCGATATTTTGGAAAGTTTATCATCAAACATATAAGGGCTATAATCTGGACAATACCGATAATATCTCCTAGCGCAGCCGCGATGATTGCCGTTAACGCAAATGCTGCGTATGCCCAGGCTGTATCTGGAAAGGCGGCGAGCAACCACGCTTCCAGACAGACGCCTACAAGCGGCGCCGAATATTTCAAGAGGCCAGCCTGGATATAGGTGGTTGATATGACGTCAGGGATTGTAGCGAATGTGGCAACCAACAGCGCTAATCCGAAAATAGGATTCCAACGGCGAGTGAAACCTATCAGCACGACGATCCATACTAATAAAACCGCATAGGCTGGCACCCAAACGGGTAAGAACTTACTGATTCCGAGACCGAATACGAATGCCCAAGAACCTGTCCAAGTTTGATAAAACTGGGCCACAAAATTCAAAACGCCAATACTATTGACAGTCTCGAAATGGCAGAAATCGTCGGCAACATATCTGGCGAAAAATGTTGCTGCCAGATAGATCAACAGTGGTAGACTTAAACTACCGTATAGTACATATTGGAAAAATTTCGAGGATGAATGATTGCTCTTCATGGGTTTCCTGCAAAGCGAATCTGTCAAGAAATGGCGCGGGAGTAATTATGGCTATTGTAACTTAAAAAGCCCGCGCATGAGTTCCAGCGGTCAAAACCAGTGTTATGCAACCAGTAGATGCAGGTTTGCGTTTTTCGTATTTTCCAGAATTCGAGAGTTGGAGCGTCCGCGTCCGCTCCTTATAATTGTGTCTCGCTAAAAATCTACGCTGTTTAGCACTATAATTGTAATCATGCGCAGAATCCCTTGAAGGATCATGTTTATGGCAACTCAGACTGGTAGACCAGTGTATCCAGAACCGGAAGATTTCCCCGAAACAGAAGACGTTCTCGACGAAAACGCGGATGATGCCACCGAGGCCGATGTAGCGAATCCTGCCCTGGCAGAACCTGCGCCGCATGTTGAATATAGCTATTCGCCGGACGACTTCGCCTGTGTTCGCTGCGGTTCACGGAATATTGCCAAAGGATACATCGTGGATTACGGCGACAAGTTCGACCAAACGCACTTCGCCCCGCAGCGGGTTACGCTACGGTTTCTTAACTCGATCCGGGCGCTGCGGCCCTGGCGGAGCCTTGCCAAACTGAACGCGGAAGCGTGCCGTGACTGCGGCCTGGTGATGATCGTGGTTGACCCCTCCGAACTGCGCCGCGCCGAGCATCAACGTGATTAAGTAGAGATAGCTGCTCTGGCCGCGCGTCAAATACGCACGAAGAGCGGGAATTGTTATGGCACCCAAAAGGCTTCGCTACGACCCCTCCAACGATTACTATAAAATCCTGGACGTTTCCCCCAGGGCAAACGCCGATGAAATTCATCGCGCATTTCGCAAGCAAGCCAAAACTGTCCACCCGGACGTGAACCCGGAACGCAGCCAGTGGGCGCACGAACAGTTTCAACATTTGACGGCAGCGCATGACATACTCGGCAATTCTGATAGCCGGGCAAACTACGACGAACTACGGCGGCGACATTTATTACCCACGGTCTCTGCAAAGCCAGTGCCGAGCGTCAGCCTGGCGGAAGCAAGCCGCGCCGCATGGGCACATCGCAGCCGACGACGACGGTTGTCCCTGCCTTACCAGCTTTCCCTCCTGATGTTGTTGACGGGAGGGCTGCTGTATGTATTGCGTGGCCTGCCCGACTACGAGGCGTATCAACGGGAGGTCGCTGCGTCGGCAGCTTTTTCTGCTTCGCCTGTCCCCTTCATCGTGAACCTACCGACTCCGATGGCATTCGGCAACAACGCCAGTAATTTTTTGGGCGCAACCCTGCCCGCCTGGAGCAGTTATTCGTCTGACAGCGGATTTTCCGGAACATCCTGTGGTAGTCCTGATGAAACCATCGTCGAACCGCGAGATGGGGACACAGTTCAAGTTCCCTTCCGAATCATTGGAACGGCATCGGGCAGCGATTTTGTCTCTTATAACCTGGCCGTCATTGATGGATCGCTGCTTACATCTACTTCTCCTCGCAATGTAGCCTGGACAGCACTTGCCACGCAGATTCGCGCCCCTGTTCGAGTTAGTTTACTGGTACCAGTAAATGAAACTCGATCTTTGATCGGTCACGAGGGCGATCTCGTTCTGCGACTCAGCATAGATACCAGCAGCGGCAAAACGATCCCGCCCTGTGAAGTGACGTTCCATCTGGCTACCAGTAACGCTCCTGGGAGCTAAATCAGACTTTGGCTTCCGGTAAGCCCTTCTCGTTCGGGTGCAGCGTTTGCAGATGTTCTGCGTGATGGGTACGCCCTGTAGCCCGCAGCCATTGAAGATAGTCGAGTAACTGACCTTGCGTGTGATGGGGGCCACCTTCTCGCAGCACGGTCATCAACGGATCGACATCGAACAGGCTGGATTGCATCATGGCTGCCCACCAGTCTTCTAAATAACTCATCGCTATGCGGATGAGATCGGGATGCGCTGCCACGAGATTATTTTGCTCGTGAGGGTCAGTGCGCAGGTTATAAAGCGTGAGCGGTTCGAGCTGTTTGTAGCCATCGTGGTAGGTTCGTAAGGCAATGTAGGTGTCGCCGTCGAAATCAAAGCGAACGCCGCGCTGGCACGACCACGCTCCCTGACTGGTCACAAGGTATGGGCGACCCTGTTCGACTCCGTTGCGGAAGGCTTCGGCGAAGGAAATCCCATCCCAATTCGCAGGAACCTGCCCTCCCAGGAGTTTAACCAGGGTCGCCCCCCAATCCACGTGATAGTGGAGGGCCGTGTCCACACGGGCATTAACCTGACCGGGCCAGCGCACAATGAGCGGCACACGGCAAGTTATCTGATCTGCTGTCTGATGATCGCCCCAGATATTTAGTTCTCCCAGGTTTTCGCCATGATCAGCCCCAATCATGATCACGGTTTCTTCAAGCAAGTTAAAAGACTCCAGTTTGTCGAGCAAGCGGGCCAGCCACATGTCGGCGTAGAGGATGCCGGTGTCGTAACCATCCACCCAGGCGCGCACGGCAGCCATAGAATCGAGGCGATTCGGCTGTCGTGGGTAAAGGGCGTGAGGTGCCTCGCGGCCAAAGCCGTTGGGTTCCTGTGGGGAGTGTGGGCCATAACCGTTCCAGCCTGTCTGGCGAACCTCTTCAGTTAGCCAGGCGGGCAGTGCTTGCTCTTTGAACGGGTGGCCGAAGGCTTCTGGGACACTGTAGGGCGTGTGCGGATCCCACAGATTGACATGCAGAAACCAGTTGTCCTCACGCCCGCAGCGATCCAGCCAGTCGAGCGCAATGGGGATCACCTGATCGGCGTTATCCAGGCCACCATAACCAGGGTTATAAATTTCTTT
>DATGFK010000563.1:0-4715 GCA_035309185.1 Aggregatilineales bacterium | reverse complement strand
ATTGCCAGCCATGCTGTCCTGCAAACGTATGGCGTGGTGGGCATGGCTGCGCCAAACCTGGCATCAGGGATCGCCTGGACGCTGACCCGCGACCCTAACCGGGGCATCGAAGTCCAGATCGACGGCACGACTGTGATCATTGACCTGTACGTGATTATTGCCCACGGGACGCGCATCGCGGCGGTTGCCAACAGCCTGATCAACGCTGTCCGCTTCGCCGTCGAACAAGGCACCAGTCTGACCGTCACCCAGATCGTCGTTCATGTGCAGGGCCTACGTGTGGACGATGCACAAAATGGACATGATGGGCGGCATCTGGTCGGGTAACGTGAAAAGTTTGCAAGTGGATTTAGAATCTTAGCGTACGCAATAATTAGAAAGCTGAAGAAGTCAACTCTGTGACATCCATGCCTATCATGAGCGTTCATTTGCCTCCTGCGCCCGTTCTGACCTGCGACGGCGCGGCCTACAAGCGGCTTGCCAGCGCAGCAGTAGCCTGGCTTGAACAGCACTACGAAGCAGTTAACCAGTTGAATGTCTTCCCCGTGCCGGATGGGGATACAGGGACAAATATGTTGCTGACCATGCGCGCTGCCTATGGCGAAATCGCGGACAACCCATCGCCGGACGTAGGCGTGATCGCGGACAGGCTGGCCTACGGCGCAATCATGGGTTCACGGGGAAATTCCGGCACGATCCTCTCGCAATTGTTCCGGGGTTTTGCGCAGTCCTTGAGCGGCCAGCACAGTTTTGACTCGATGGGTCTCTCCAATGGCCTTCAGGTCGCCGTCAAAATGGCTTATAAAGCGGTACAAAACCCAGTTGAGGGAACGATCCTGACCGTGGCGCGCGAGGTGGCCGAGGAAATCGAAGAGGTTGCGCATACCACACCCGATCTGCGGGTGATTTTTGAGCGGGCCGTAGGGCGCGCGCAGCTTTCCGTGGCCCGTACACCTGACCTGCTACCGATCCTCAAAAAAGCCGGGGTGGTGGATTCGGGCGGTCAGGGGCTGGTTTATATCCTGGAAGGGATGCTGCGCCAATTAAATGGTGAGGCGTTAGAGGCTTCGCCAGTGGCGGAGGCCAAATCTATGGCACTGGCCGATGTGCTGAAATCATCGGACGAGGCGGGTTATGGCTATGACGTGCAGTACATCTTGCGCGGACAGGGCCTCAACCTGGAAGCGATCCGAAAGGCGATAGCCGCTATGGGCGATTCGATGGTCGTGGTGGGTGACGAGTCGCTCGTGAAAGTTCACATCCATGTCCACGATCCCGGCGTCCCCATCAGCTACGGCGCAAGCCTGGGTATTATCGGCGACGTGGTGGTCGAAAACATGCAGGAACAGTCGGAAGAGTACATCGCCATGCGGGCAGGGCAGGGCAGCGAGGGGCGCGCATGGGAAACGCCATCCGTGGAAGTGGAAGTCCGGCCAGGCGATATTGCCCTGGTGGCGGTTGCGCCCGGCGACGGACTCCGCCACGTCTTTCAAGACCTGGGCGTGGCGAGCGTCGTTTCCGGCGGGCAGACGATGAATCCCAGTACGGAAGAACTCTTGCAGGCCGTCCAGAGTATCCCGACAGATAAAGTGATCATTCTGCCCAATAACAAGAACATTATCCTGGCTGCGGAGCAAGCCGCCCGGTTGGCCGTAGAGGGTGGAAAACAGAAGGTAATCGTGGTTCCCAGCCGCACCGTGCCCCAGGGCATCTCCGCGCTGCTATCCTTTGTCCAGGATGGCGATCTGGATGTCGTCGCCCAGGCGATGGATGCCGCGCGCGCCAACGTTATTACGGGTGAAGTGACCACGGCTACCCGCAGCGTCGAACTCGACGGCGTGCGTGTGGAAAGCGGGCAGGTTATCGGCCTGGTGGACGGCAAACTGACTGTCTCTGGCGACGATGTTCCCGATGTCGTCAAGGACTTACTCGGCCAAATGTCGGCGCGGGATCGCGAAGTGATTACCCTCTATTACGGAGATCATGTCAGTGAGGCCGAAGCGAACAGTCTTGCCGAGGCCCTCCGCTCCGATTATCCGAATCAGGCATTTGATGTTATATATGGTGGGCAACCTTACTATCACTATATATTGAGCGCGGAGTAATCCAGCACAACTCCTTCGAAACGCGCTTTGGTACGTTGCGGAATTTATCAGGCAGTTCCTGCACCTGGTGTCTGGCACGGCAAAGGAGTGGCGATGCGCAATATTCGAATGGTTCTCGCCGCGTATACGGCATTCGTCGTGGTGGTGTTTTTGCTGCTCGGCCCGTTACAATCCGTGCAGCCTATCGGCGGTCAAGCTGACGTGATTCAGGCGCAGGGCCAAACCTGCCCCGGCGCAGTGCGGCAAGCGATTGGCCTGACCACCAAGAACTGTGAGAACGTCGGGCGCAACAAAGTCTGCTATGGTAACGCGCCGGTCACTGCGCAGCCGCAGGACGGCGTGTCCGACTTCAACTTTGCCAAACCCGGCGACACTGCCGACCTGAGCAAACTCAAGGTTTTACAACCCGGCCCCTACGAGACCGGCACGACCAACTGGGGTATTGCGCTTCTGCGCTTGCAAGCTGACTTGCCCGATTCGTCGCCGGGCCAGAACATTACTGCACTGGTCTTTGGCGACGTTCAGGTGACGGATGCCTCGCAAAGCGCCAGCCAGGCCATTGATGCGCAGTTGGCCGCATCGTACACAGCCGTCGCGCCAACCATTGCCGCAGCGGATACGCTTGTCGCCCCCACCAGGGCATACGAGCAGACGACGTTCTTCCAGGGCTACGTGGACAGCCTGACGGAAACTGCCAAGCAGGCCCAGGACGCAGCCACCGCCGTCAAAGCCTCGCAGGACGCCAATGATCTTGCTGTGCAGACCAAAGTTGCCGCATTCAACGCCACGCAGCAGGCGCGATTGATCACGTCCAGCCCCAACCCGACCCTACTGGCCCAGGCGACGAAGAACTACCAGGCTGCTATCGGCGTGACGCAAACGCTTGACGCGCAGACCACCGCCATCTGGTCTACCAAAAATGCCCAAGATACGCAGGTTGCCAACCAGTTGCAGACGACTGCTACCGCATATTCATCAACCCTGTGGGCCTTCAACACGCAGGTCTGGCAGGGCATTCTCGCCACGCCGACTCCCTACACCTACAAGCCGTTGCAGGCTTTTTACTTCCGCACGGGAACCGGCGCGTCGGCGTGTTCCGACCTTCCCCAGTCGGGAATCCTGATCCAGAGTCCCGGAACGCAAAAAGTTAAGCTGACCATCAACGGAACCGATCTAGTGGTTGGCTCAACCGTTTATTTGAGTGCCAGCTTCGACCAGAGCAAGAACACTGGCGCCATGAATGTGTACACCCTCGATGGCAGCGTGTCTGTGACGGCGAAGGGTGTGACGCAGCCTGTGCTGGCTGGCTTGACGGTCAGTGTACCGATGGATTCAACCATGAACCCGGCAGGCGCGCCTTCCGCGCCGCAAGCCTATAACCCCGCAGATTTTCAAAGTGTGCCGCTCCGTCTGCTGCCGCTTCAAATTGCGCCAGCGCCGCCGCGCAAAAACGCCGTGACGGGGCGTCTGACCAGCTCGATCCTGGGCGACGTGTGCGCAAAGGGTTCGGTGGTGGCTGGCTCGACTGCCCCTGGCGGACAGGAAGTTGTAGGGCTATATGTGGGCGGCCTGTGGTCGGCGGATGCCGGGACAACCGTAACCTTCAAGGCCGCAGGTGATCTACGCATTCAAGGCCCGTGGCGCTCAGTTCTCGTCATATCTGCAAGCGGCGACCCGGCGGCGGGTGACGTTGCCGACGCCGAGTACGACGACGCGGCATTCTCTTTCAACAGCGCGATAGCGGAGTCCGGCGGCTCTGACACGATGAGCTATACCTTTACCAGCCGCCGCGAGAATTTCTTTGTGGGCGTGGGCGTCGCCGCGCCGGGCGGGGCCAGTGTAACCGTCACTTGCGGAAACGCAGCCACGTCTACACCCACTCGCACGCCAACCCCGACTCGCACGCCCGCGCCCCCGCGTGCCGGATCGCCACAGCCAACTTTGACGCCTTCGGCGACCAATACGCCACCGCCAGGCGGCGCCCTCAAGGTTCAATACCAGAGCGAAGATGTCAGCCCAACCGACAACTGGATCAGGCCCGTCTTCAATGTCGAGAACGTCGGCAGTGCCAATAGCCAGCCGATACCGCTGCACTCCCTGACGCTGCGCTACTACTTCAATCGTGGCTCGAATAGCGGGCTGGTCTTTGACTGCGATGCAGCCAAGATTACCTGCGATGCCGTCACCGGCAAATTCGGTGTCGTAGACCCGCCTGTCAAGGGCGCCGATAGCTACCTGGAGATCGGCTTTACGGGCGGATATCTCTCGCCGGACCAGTCTACGGGACCGATCCACTTCCACATCAACAAATCCGATGGTAGCAACTTCGACAAATCCAACGATTACTCCTTCGATCCCAGCAAGACCGCACTCACGGACTACGACAAGGTGACGCTGTACTGGGGCGGGCAACTCGTGTGGGGTACTGAGCCGAAGTAGGGAGCACCCGCTATCCCCGTCCCTTTCTCCCAAAATGGGGAAAGGGACGGGGGCAACACTTCGAGCGTAATCTACACGTGGTTTCCGACACGTCCACTCATGGATTTGTCCGAAACCATTTTTTGCTTACCCTTCACAAAGACGATTTCGTCGTGTAGACTAACAAGGATT
>DATGFK010000562.1:0-3874 GCA_035309185.1 Aggregatilineales bacterium | reverse complement strand
GCATGGTCGGAGTTCTTATAGAGGCTGGCCTGGTTGTCGTCTACAGGCTTCACACCCAGCGCATTGTAGTTCGTGCTGAAGGTGGTGTAGACGGCAGCAGCCCACTGCCACTGCACCGTGATGCCCGGCGTGTCCGTCTGAAAATCCCCGCACCAGGTCACCGGATTAATACCGCCTGGTAAGCCGGAACTGGGAACGCTAAATGCCAGGCCAGTCAGAAAAGTGTTTCCGCTCAGATTCGGCGGGACTCTCGTCACCCACTGATTATGGGCAGCATCGAAGCTCGTCGTGGCCGAAGTAGCCGCCGGGTCAAAAGTGACCACAGCGCTCGGCGCGGACAAATTGTAATTGGTGTTATTGGCTGAGAATTGAAGGGTCGAGTTCTTAAAATAAATCGTGACAGGTTTTGTAATCTGACCCTGGATGTGCAAGACGCTGTTGAACCAAATAGTTCTGCCAGCGCCGATGGCTGTGCCATTGAAGTTGGAGGCGATACAACTTCTGACGGTGCAAGGCTGCGGCGTATTCGTCGGTGTGGCAATGTTGCTCGCTAGAGCGCCCGCTGGCGCATTCGCTACTGGCGCGGCAGGTTTGGCCGCGTTGACTGCGGGAAGGGAAAAATTCGCTGCGGCGGCAGGTCTAACCTGCGGCTGCGGGAAGGTACTCAGGCACAGAGAAACAACGACCAGCAGCGTAACGAGACGACGCAGACGTTTCTTCAGCAAGTAAGGCTGGAACATGGATGACCTCGACTGATGAGTATGATTTTGTCTGACGGAACGTACTTTACCTATTCCAACCCATATTCTTTAAGATTAGCAATACATCTGGTTAAGCCAGTTTGTAGTATAAGTGTTTAGGACATCCTTTAACAATAGTGAGTCTGAACAACGGAGGGTTTTCGGCGGGAGAGTTTTGCCTTCCTCACAAGAATCTGTTATTGACATTCAATCCCGGCTAATAAGCGTCAGTCCTGTTTTTGTATGATTCGTTGCCGCGATTCTGACGCCAAGCTAACTTTCCTGCTTCGCGCCTAGACGATCCAGGTATGTTTTGAGAACAGCGCAGGTCAGCGGCTTGGAAAGGAAGTCGTCTGCGCCGGCCTGTCGTGTTTTCGCTTCTTGATTGACGGCCTGAAGGGCGCTGGTCAGCCAGATCGTTCGGGCATAGCCCTGGGAACGCAAATTCGCGCATGTCTGGTAGCCGTCTTGGAGAGGCATCATGATGTCCAGCAGAATCAGGTCGGGATTCAGTTCAAAAGCGGCACGCTCAGCCTCTAGCCCGCTCTCTGCCTCGAAAGACTGGCAGCCAAGCATCTTGAGCATGAAGCGAAAAAGTGTTCGTGTGTTCGCGTCGTCATCAACGATGAGTACATCTACCATGATCGTTTCCTCGCGTCTTCTACCGACCAGTTCTGCGCCAAAGCAAAGAAAAACAGCCATCCAACTATGATGGATAGGGGTTAAAATAGACTCATCACGATCTTTACCGTATTTCAAGAGAAAAAGTTGCCATGCTAGAGCTATTAACCACCATCACCATCCAGGATGCGATTGCACGCTACAAGGTTGTCCTGCTTTCTCCCCGCTCTCGCCGACGCAATGCCCTCCTGGCTGAGATGATCGGCGCGCCCGATAGTTACTACTACGCCCTCTCGCCCTCGTGTAACTCAATAGCTTCCTTCCTGGAAGGGCTTGTAGAGGCTCTGCGAGAAGAATCGCCCAGGTTCGGACAGCAAATCGAGCAGGCGCTTTCCTCGCGCAAGCTGAAAATCGCCGACATGGCGCAGGCGATGGCCGCCGACCTGATAGGGCTGAAGCCCTCGCCGTCTCTGCTGATCCTCTCGGAACTGGACACCCTGCCCTTTGACGAGGACGTGTCAGCATTCTTTGTCCACCTCCTCAAAGCGCTGCCACAGGAGACGAGATTGGTGATCAACGCCCGCGAACTGCCCCTCGACCCCTGGGCTGCTCTCGTTCGCTCCGGAGGGGCCGTCGTGCTTGGCGAAAGCGCTTCGGTCATAATCGGTTTTTTGAGCATCAGGCTCCTGTTCGCGCCCATCGAGATTTGGTATCAATTGCCTCCACATTATACGAACAGGGAGTGCGTCTTTTCGACCGTGACGCGCATCTGAACGGCACAGTTATCTAACGGCCATAAATGGCGACGAATTTCGAGCGCAGAATTCGCTATATCTCCAGGAGGTCAGGCCAGCTTGAAAAGTGGCTCATCTGAAATGAGAATGAATCATGGGTTCTGTAGTAGACTGAACCCAATGTGCTGAGTGTGTAATAGACAAAAGCCGTTCCGCGCTATTGATTGACTCAGCGCCAGAATCATCGGAGTGCGCATGGGAAACACAAGTCATCGCGTCTTAACCGTCTCATTCGCTGTCATGTTTGTCGCATCAAGTGCCGGAATATCCTGGGCTATCGCTCAAACGCCAGCCACCCCCGATCCTGCGTTGACGGCAACAGCCGCCGCAACCGCAACCGCCAGCGCCGCGCCGACGCTGACAGAATATCCGTTGCCTGCCGATGTCGAATTTCGATTCCAGGGGCAGCCGCAGCAGCGCGAGGCCCTAATCCGGCAGAGCGTCGCAGCAGCTTACAATTACATGAGGAGCATCGGGCTGGAAGATGACCGTGGGCCGATTGCGATCTGGGTCTACAAGGACAAGGCGCAGGCTATCCGCGACCTGCAGACGCGCTACGGCAGCGATCCTGGTGCCCGGAATATTATCAGCAATCTACAGGACGGTCACGGTGCCAGTCACATGTACGGCGCGAACGTAATATGGACAGGCGGACCCGGCTGGGCTGCGATTGCTGGCGACGATTGGTGGATGCAAGGTGCGGCAGCGGGCTATGTGGAAGTTCTCTTCCAGAATCTTGCCGGACGCTTACTATTGTCGCAAAATGGGGAAGACCCTTACTGGATGATCGAAGGCGCAATGATGTATTTCTCTGCGCGTATGATGGACCGAACTGGTCTATTCCCGGAGTATTTCCAGGCAAGTCACGAAAAAAACCGATGGGAGGGGCGGCGAACGACAGTGCCGTTAGAGGCAATCGAGACGCAGTATCCAAACCGGGTCGAAAGCGTTGTAGCCCTGGGTGTAGAATACCTGACCTCCAGGTCCGGGGAGAGTGCCTTTCTGGACTACTATCGTGGGATCAGGCGTGGCTTGAGCTGGCGAGACTCCTTCAAAGTCGCTTTTGGCATGACTGTGCAGCAATTTTACGACGATTACAGAGCCTATCGGCTGAAAAATTATCCGGTTTTCTCCAACAACATCACGGGCAGGCTGGTCAACGTCCAGGGCATAATGGTAACGGACATCTGGTTATGGGCCTGCCCGGAAGCGCCCACCTATGACTGTTATCCTGTGCAAGCGGGATACGTAAACAACGCTCCGGGAGCATTTTCCGTTGATGTCCCGCAGGAGAAAATTCTGCTGGCATTCAGCACGACGCGCCACGCGGAGACGATCTTCGGCTATTACCAGCGGGTAGACAGTGTGATCCCAACGGGAGTTCCTGGGTCGAACCTCACTTACGATTACCCTTCTCAGAGAGGTACGATCACGCTGGATCGCAGCAAAGCGACCTGGCTCGACATTTCTAGCAAAACACCTGACGTAAATGGTGCGCTCTCGATCTTTGTCCAACTTCCGCTGGGGTTGCCTCAATAACAGGAAGTCAGACTCTTTCTACAGACGGCCTAATTGTCGTGGGAATTCACCCTCAAATTCCATTTCAGATAAGCCACTTTTCAAGCTGGCCTGACTTCCTGATACTATATCATCAAGACGTAGTAGACTGAGGAGAAAGAGAAATATTCGCTGATAGCAAACGCGCTTAAAGCGCCAACT
>DATGFK010000561.1:0-4733 GCA_035309185.1 Aggregatilineales bacterium | reverse complement strand
CCTGGGACGTAATGGCTGGCCTGCTGTTTGTGACTGAAGCGGGCGGGCGCGTCAGCAATTACACCGGCGGCACGGAGCGACTGTACGAAGGCAGGGAGTTAATCGCCAGCAATGGGATACTCCACGACGCGATGATGTCGGTGCTTGCACTCCGCGAGCACGCAGCAAACCCGGCAATATCAGTACTGGATAATCAATTGCCGAATCCTGATGGTTCATAAGACTGAGATTGACCTGGAGCGTTACGGCGAACCGCTGATCGCCATTTTGCGTACGGTTGTGGCGCTGCCTGGCCTCTCTCGCAAGCAAATGATCGCCTTGCTGAAGGCCAATCTCAAAGATGGCAAAAGTTTTTTCCGCACGGATGATCTGATCCTGGCTTATCGCGCGTTGGCAGGCAGTCAGGGTCTACCGCCGTTCGAGCCTGCCGTGCTGGATCGGCTGCGGCTCAAGCCCGTGCGCACCAGTTCGGGAGTGGCCGTCGTCACCGTCCTCACCAAACCCTTCCCCTGTCCTGGCGAATGCATTTTCTGTCCCAACGACGTACGAATGCCTAAGAGTTACCTGGCCGACGAACCGGGCGCGCAGCGCGCGGAGCAAAACGGCTTCGACCCTTACTTGCAAACTTATTCACGCCTTCTAGCGCTATTTAAGACCGGCCATCCTACCGACAAGATTGAAGTCATCATCCTGGGCGGGACGTGGTCTTTTTATCCCGAAACGTATCAGATATGGTTTGTTAAACGCATTTTTGACGCCCTGCACGACTTTGGCGAGGGCCGCGACCATCGAAGCGAAGTCATCGAGGAACTGCGCACCGGATCGCAGTTTCCGGCGCTTCCCCAACCGATGACGCAGGTTCCTCGCGCGCTAATCAACGGCCTGAACGTCGAAAAGACTTACAACCAGGTCGTGCAGTCGTTGTACGTAGACGAAATGCGCCGCGCCCGCGACTATTCGGCAGCCATTGCCACTGGGACACGTATTCAATCACCAACCGACGAATACGCCACCTGGGGTGAACTTGAGGAAGCCCACCGGATCAACGAGGAAGCGGCTTGCCGATGTGTGGGCCTCGTCGTGGAAACGCGGCCCGATCACATCAGCGTGGAAGAAGTGCTACGCATTCGCCGTCTGGGCTGCACGAAGGTGCAGATCGGCTTCCAGAGCCTTGCCGATCCGGTTCTCGCAAGGAATCGGCGCGGGCATGATGTGGCGGCGACGCGGCGCGCCGTGCGACTACTGCGCCTGGCCGGCTTCAAGATTCATGCCCACTGGATGCCGAACCTGTACGGCTCGTCGCCCGATGCAGATATTACTGACTATGAGCGCATGTTCAGCGATCCAGATTTTTGTCCCGACGAACTGAAAATCTACCCATGTTCACTGATTGCCAGTGCGGAATTGATGCAGCGCTATGCGGATGGCTCCTGGCAGCCTTATACTCAGGAACAGCTTGTCTACGTCCTGGCGGGCTGTCTGCGCCGGACTCCGGAATATTGCCGCCTGACCCGCATCATCCGCGATATTCCGGGTACCGATATTGTCGCAGGCAACCAGGTGACGAACCTGCGCGAAGTGGTAGAAGCTGAACTCGAACGTAGTGGTGAACGCAGCCCCGATATCCGCGCCCGTGAGATTCGCCTCGACGAGGTGGCTGAGCACGATTTGCAGTTGGGCGAACTGCGCTACCCGGTCAGCACGGGCGAAGAGATCTTCTTGCAGTTCATCACCGCACATCGGAAAATTGCGGCATTCCTACGCTTATCGCTGCCCTCCGAGCCGCCCTTGACAGACGAATTGGCGAACGCGGCGATCATCCGTGAAGTGCATGTCTACGGACAAGCGCTGCCCATCGGCGATTCGATGCCGGGCAAGCCGCAGCATCTAGGGCTTGGGACTCGGCTTATCGAACGTGCGACAGTTATTGCTGCTGAACGCGGTTATTTACAACTCGCGGTGATCTCAGCAGTTGGCACGCGCGCTTACTACCGACAGCGCGGCTTTCGCGATGGCACCCTGTACCAGAGTCGCCCACTGCCGCAACATAACCTGGAATAAGATTGTCTATACACCCTCGACCACGGGGATGTGTTTGAACTTCGTCACATCCACAAGGCCCAGGTCAGAAATGCGCAGTTCAGGGATGACGACCAGCGCCAGCAGGCTCAATTGCATGTAGGCGTTGTGGAGCGTGCAGCCGCATTCGCGCATGGCCTCGACCATTCGGGCTGATTTGCGGGCGACGACTTCGACTCGCTCCGGCGACATCAGTCCCGCAATGGGCAGTTCTACGAGTGCGATCTGTTGGCCCTCGCGGATGACGACCACGCCGCCGCCGACCTGCGCGAGTGTGTTGGCCGCCTGCGCCATATCAGCGGGGTTGGTTCCCACGACCAGCATGTGGTGGCTGTCATGGGCCACTGTAGCGGCAATCGCGCAGGGCACATTGAGCCGGAAGCCCTGCACAAAGCAATTGACGACCTCGCCCGTCGCCCGGTGACGTTCCACCAGAGCAACCCGCGCCACGTCCTGATCCAGATCAGGGAAGACTTCGCCGTTGGCAACCGGCAGGGTCATTGTTAGGTGGCGCGTGGGCGCCTGATTCTCGATCACGCCGATCACGTGCGCCTGCACCTGTTGCGAACGGGCATCCACCCATACATGAAAATCATCCGCAGTAAGAGGACGGCCAAGCTTGACCGATTGCATCACTTCTGGCGGGTAGGTGTACGGTGGTAGGTCGATCAGTAGCTTACCGTCTTCGGCTACCACTTCGCCATTGGAGATCACCATGTCAGCCGAGAATTCATTGAGGTCGGAGGCAAGCACGATGTCAGCGTAGCGACCCGGCGCGATGCTGCCCATGTCCCGATCCACGCCAAAGTGCTGCGCCGCGTTCAACGTCATCATCTGGATAGCAATCACCGGGTCAAGGCCCAGGCTCACGGCGTGCCGCAACACGCGATCCATGTGACCTTCGTTGAAAAGCGTCCCGGCATGAGCGTCGTCCGTACATAAGATGAACTGGCGTGGGTCAAGCCCACGTTGGGTTACAGCGGTAATCTGTGCTTCCACATCGTACCAGGCCGAACCCAGGCGCAGCATGGGACTCATTCCCCGCCGCGCCCGTTCAATGGCATCTATTTCGCGCGTCCCCTCATGGTCATCTGCGGCGCCGCCAGCCACGTAAGCATGGAAAGGTTTGCCCAGGTCTGGACTGGCATAATGCCCGCCAATTGTCTTGTTGGCGCGCATGGTCGCTTCCAGTTCGCCGTGCATGTCTGGATCGCCCCTGTACACGCCGGGAAAGTTCATCATTTCGCCCAGGCCAATCACGCCCGGCCAGCTCATGGCCTCTGCTACATCCTCCGGCCCGATGTGTGAGCCAGAGTTTTCCAGGCCAGGCGCGGATGGCACACAAGACGGCATCTGGATGAAGACATTGATTGGCATGAGGCTGGCCTCATCTACCATCAGGCGCACACCCTTCATGCCGAAAACATTGGCGATCTCGTGTGGGTCGGCAAAGATTCCCGTCGTCCCGTGCGGAATCACGGCGCGGACGTATTCTGTAATGGTCATCATGCTGCTTTCGACGTGCATATGGGCGTCGAGCAAGCCCGGCAGGATATAGCGGTCTTGTGCATCAATCACCTTTGTGTAAGGCCCAATGCAGTAGTTTGCGTCTGGCCCCACATAAGCGATCCGTCCACGGACGACAGCTACGTCGGTCTGCGCGATGATCTCGCGGGTGAAGACGTTGACCCACCGCCCGTTCTGGATCACGAGATCAGCCGGGGAACGGCCCATTGCCACGTCGGTAAGCGCTATCGAAACGTCGTACCATGCCTGTCGTGTGGTCATAGAAATGTCCAGCAATTGTTGTTCAGTTACGAAGATTGGGAGTGCAGTGGCTTGATCCCGTTCTGGCGAAGGCCAGGCACGTAATCTTCCAGCACAGACTGGCCGATAAATTCCCGCAGCAGGGAATCGCCTGGAACGTAGTCCATGCTGGCCGGGCGCACCCAGCCCAGGAAAGCCAGCAGCCGCTTGACTTCCACATAACGCGGCGACGTGCGATCCACCTGGAGCAAGAGCGGCTCGACCAGGGGCCGCAGCACGGCAAGCTCGTAGATCAGGCTTGAATTAAACATGATGTCGGCGTGTTCCTGGTACGGAAAAATGTTCCGCTTTTCGCCACGCCGCACGCTCTCCCAGCGATCCAGCGTGTCGGTGGCGTTATAGCCGCGATGCCGAGCATCCCGCACGATGCGGCGAATCAGGCGAACATCGGTGGTCGGGATGCGATTGTGACGGTCAATGTTCAACGCCGTAAGCGCCGAAACATATACGCGGAAGGCGCGTTCGTGCGGGACTTCTTTGATCAGATCAGGGTTCATGCCGTGAATGCCCTCGGCGATGATGATGTGATCGTCGGTGAGCGTAATCACGTCGCCAGGCAGACTCTTGCCGAGCCGGAAGTCGAAGCGCGGCAATTGCACCTGCTGGCGCTGCATCAGGTTGAGCAGATCACGGTTCAGACGCTTCAAGTCGAGCGCTTCCAGCGCCTCGAAGTCATACTCGCCATTGCTGTCCCTGGGCGTAAATTCGCGGTCAACAAAATAATTGTCCATGCCCAGCGCATAAGGCTGAATGCCATAAGCCATCAGTTGCACGGCCAGGCGCTTTGAAAAGGTTGTCTTGCCCGCCGAGGACGGCCCGGCAATCAG
>DATGFK010000560.1:0-3608 GCA_035309185.1 Aggregatilineales bacterium | reverse complement strand
ACAGGAGCAGCGCCGCGAAAGCCAGGGCCAGCAAGATCAGGCTGGCCCACACTGCCGCATCCAAATTGCTTTCCAAAACGTTGTAGACCAGCAGGGTCATGGTTTGAGTGCGCCCGATAATGCTGCCCGCGAAGAGAATGGTTGCGCCGAATTCGCCCACGGCCCGCGCCCAGCTTAAGGTTAGCCCTGCCGCCAGCCCCGTCGCAGACAGAGGTAACGTGATGTGGCGGAACATGGATAGCCCCGCAGCCCCATCCACTCTCGCGGCATCTTCAATCTCGCGTGGGATAGCAGCAAAGCCAACCTGCGCCGCCCGAATAAAAAAAGGGGCCGACACAAAGGTCTGGGCGATCACGACGGCGGCCATCGTAAACGGCAACTCGATGCCCACCGAGTCCAACAGGGGGCCAAGCAATCCACGCCTTCCCGCCGTGACGAGCAAGGCCAATCCCGCAACCGTTGGCGGCAGGACAATGGGCAGTTCGACGATGACGATCAGAATGCGGCGTCCGGCGAATCGCCAGCGAGCCAATACGTAGGCCAACGGCGTTCCGATAGCAAGGGTCAGCAAACTCGACAACGCGGTTGTCGTTAAACTCAAAATGAGTGCTTCCGAGACTCCAGCGTTGGGCAGCCCTTCCCAACCGCGACTCTGAATCCCACGCAGGAGCAGCGCAAGTTGTGGCAGCGCCAGGAAGAGGATCGCAATGGCACTGCCGAAAAACAGTGCCATTGCCTTTAGATTCAACGGGCGTCTGCGCGGAGGATGAGGCATAGATTTAGCGGCTACTGTGCGACGAATGATACGGATTCCGGATAATCGCTGATCGGTTTATTCCGCAGCCTAGCGGGTGGCTTAAGCCCCCGGCTAAACCGACGACAAGTATATTCACTGAGTTCGTATTATTGGCTGACCGAGCTGACTACTGGGCCTCGGCGTACTTCCAGGCTGACCAGGTTGCTCACGTAACGCCCGCCATGACTGTCGCCAGGGACGACCAGGCGCAGTGGCCCGCTGTCCGCAATCGGCTGGCCGTCTTGCTCGTAAGCCACCAGAATCGGCTGATTGCCGAAGTCCGGGGCGATCTCTCCATAGGCGATCACTGCCTGGTAGCCATCGCTGCCTGTCGCGACGATGTACAGGCTTAATATATCATTCTTTTGGTCGGGGTTGTAGTTGACCTGGGCGGCATCCAGAATGTCGCGCAGGTAAACGCCAGTGAAAGATGCTTTCACGGTGTCTGTGCCACTGACGTAACTGACTGCGGCTGTTTGGGCAGTGTAGTTGCTTTTGAGATCGTCAGCAGTGAGCTTGAGTGGATTGAGCGCCTGTCCGCTCACGTGTAATGCGCCGTCGCTGGGCAGGGCGATGGTCGCCGGAAGGACCGGAATATTCGCGGAGATGAAGTTCCATTTCACCAGGGTTTTCTGACCGGCGTCCGACAGCACGTAGTCAATGTACTTCTTTGCCAGATCGGGATTGGGGCTGTTATCGGTGGCGGCAATCGGGTAGGTGGCAAGTGTATTCACCGAGTCAGGAATCTGGATGATCGTCACCTTGCTGCTGATGTCTGGCGTCACGTCGGAGCGATAGACAAAACCTGCATCAGCTTCTCCGAGCGAGACCTTCGCCGATACCTGGCGAACATTCGCCTCTTCCGAGACCACGTTCTTCATAAAGGCGGTCTGGTAGTCGGTACCGTAATCGGGAATCTTGACCAGCTTGCCCAACATGGTTTCCGTGTAATCCCGCACCGGGACGCCTTTTGCCGCCAGGACGAGCTTGATGCCAGGCTTCGCCAGGTCCTTCAAGGTCATGATCTTCGCCGGGTTGTCGGCGGGAACGATCAGCACCAGGCGGTTTTTTGCAAAGGTGCGCGGCTTTCCGGCGATGCGTTTGGCCGTGATAGCAGCAGTCATCTGGGTGGCGTTGGCGCTGGCAAAAATATCGGCAGGCGCGCCCTGCGAGAGTTGCGTGGCAAGCGTGTTCGACGCGCCAAAGTTATACGCGACGGTCACGCCCGTATTGGCCTGCTCAAATGCAGTCTTCATTTCGTTGAACGCATCTGTTAACGACGAGGCTGCAAACACGGTTAGCGTCTGCGTTGCCTGGGCGTTGGCCGAGGGCGCAGTCGGCGCAAAAGCCAGCACCATAACCGCCGCAGCCAATAGGTATGAAATTATTTTCCGCCGGTTCATGTCATCCGTCACCTTTCATTCGTTTACCTGGGAGTCAATTCACAGCGATCAAGCCACTGTAAAATCACTTCGATTTGGCCGAGAACCAGTTCCAGCGTCAGTCTGCCGATCCCCGGTTCAGCCGTTTGCAGGCAATCTAGCAGTTCGGCCTTCTTCTGAAGACAGGTCGCCTTTTGATGTTGCACGATGGGAAGGGTTGGAATATCCAGCAGCCTCGCAATATAGAGGCGGCTCAAAAATTCGACCCGCACACGATGGATACTTGGCGAGGGCAACGAGTCATGCAGCCATGCTTGCAGTTGCGCTTCGCCCGTGGCGGTCAGATCGTAATCCGTGCGTGTCGGCGCATCCGCCGCAAAAACCTCCTGCCCTTCAATGAATCCCTGCGCTTCAAGGCGCTTCAGCACCGCGTACAGTTGACTGGTGCTCAGCTTCCAGACCTCGCCGAGCTGGCTGGGGTCACGGAAGCAGTCCAGCAGTTCATACCCATGTCGGGCGCGTATGGCAAGCAGCCCCAAGATCGTTTCGTCCGGCGCAATTGAACTCATTACCCTATTCTACTTTGGAATAGCTACCCTATGCAATATACAAAGTGGGTTTGATGGCTGCAACAAATGCGATGCCCGTGGTATGATTGGCGCGTTTGGTTTCCTGTTGAGGTCACCTATCCCGAAATGCCCATTCCCGATTACCTGCGCCGCCTGCGTGCAAAGATAGGCCATGACACGGTGTGGATGGCTGGCGTCGAATGCGTGGTTATCAACGACGCAGGCGACGTGCTTGCCCAGCGCCGCAGCGATGACGGCAAATGGTGTTTACCGGGCGGAATCCTTGACCCCGACGAACATGCAGGCCCAGGCGCAGCCCGCGAAGTGCTTGAGGAAACAGGCGTTGAGGTCAGTGTTGAGCGAATCCTCGCCATCTACTGCGATCCTGAGGACTGCCTGGTGATCTATCCAAACGACGACCGGGTCTTATTCTTACAATTTGTGATCGGCTGCCGACCCGTAGGTGGCACAGTCCAGGTCAACGACGACGAATCGCTGGACGTGCGTTATTTTCCGCAAAACGCCCTGCCGCCGATGGATCGCGGGCAGGCAAATTTCATTCAACTGGCGCTCAACCGCGATCCGCGCACCGACTTCCGGATCGCGCCGGGGAAAGGGAATAGCCTGATGGGAATGTCCGAATACGTGCGGAATCTCCGCCAGAAGATCGGCCACGATCTGCTTTTGACGCCTGCTGCCTCAGGGGTTGTATTAAATGAACTGGGGCAGGTACTATTGCATCAGCGCAGCGATAACGGACAGTGGGCCTTACCGGGCGGGGCAATGGATCCCGGCGAAGAACCAGCCAACACCGTGATCCGTGAGGTGTGGGAGGAAACCAGTGTCAACGTCCTGCCTGAG
>DATGFK010000559.1:0-3315 GCA_035309185.1 Aggregatilineales bacterium | reverse complement strand
TGAGCAGCAGCATGGGCGTGATGTCGGCCCACACGGGCTGATTCAAGTAGTGCGTGGCAAAGCTGGCGACGACGGCAACTGCCAGGCCAACCAGCACACTGCCGACAGCACTGCCTTCGTAACTGCCCAGCCCTCCCAACGCGACGACTGCAATCGCCGCCAGCAGGAATTGATCGGCCAGGCCCGGCGAGGCTCCCAGGAAAGGCGCTGCAATGGCTCCGCCAAAGGCAGCGACGGCGCAGCCCAGGGCAAAGACGAGCGTAAAAACGATGCGCACGTTGATGCCAAGCGCCTCAACCATCTCCGAGTCTTCGACCCCGGCCCGGATGATGATCCCGATCCGGGTGCGCCGCAGCAGCAATGCCACGCCAACCACGAGGGCCAATCCGGCCACGATGACGATCAACCGGTAGATGCTGAAGGATTGGCTGAAGATGGTGAAGGATGCGCTGGTCAGATCGAACAGACCCCAACTGTTGGCCGTTGTTCCGTACAAGGTCTTGATGGCTTCCCCGATGACGATGTAGACCCCGAAAGTCATCACGATCTGAAAGATCGGGCGGGCATACAACGGACGCAGCAAAATGCGCTCCAACAAGGCGCCGAGCACCGCTCCGACTGCGATGGCGACGAGGATCGCCAGGACAAAGCGCAAGTTCTCGTCGGGGACAATCGCCGCCAGACCTGGTTCGTGAAAGACGGCAAAGGAGGCATAAGCCCCAATCATGAAATAGCTACCCTGGGCAAAGTTCAGCACACCCATCAGGCCGAAAACAATGGAAAGGCCCGCTGCGACGAGGAACAGGAGCATCCCCTGGAACAGCCCCGAAAGCACCGTAATGCCAAAGATTCCGGGATCGCCGTTGCTGGCGAGAAAACTGAAGATGAGCAGTCCCAAAGCGATCCCAAAGGCCGCCAGCATCGGGTTTTGACCGAGCAGGCGAAACGATTTCAGTTCCTTCATGCGGCCCCCAGGTAGCGCTGGATCAACGCCTGATTGTGAAGGAGATCGGACATGGCTCCGGCGGAGACGCTCTGACCGTCGTCAATGATCACGTAGCGGTCGGCAAGCTGGCTTGCCATGCGGAAATTTTGTTCCACCAGCAGCACCGTAACTTGCGACGCCAGCTTGCGGATTGCCTCCATCAGATGTTCGATGACCACGGGAGCCAGGCCCTCGCTCGGCTCGTCAATCAGCAGTAGACGATTTTCGGGCACAAGCGCGCGGGCAATCGCCAGCATTTGCTGCTGACCGCCTGAAAGCTTGCCGCCGGGCGAAGTGTACAGCCGCTTGAGGTCAGGGAAGAGCATGAAAATACTATCCAGGCTGCGATCCAGGTCGCCGCGCTTGCGCTGGGCAATTTCCAGGTTCTCGCGTACGCTCAATTCTGAGAAAATCGCGCGGTGTTCCGGCACGTAACCGATGCCCAGTCGAGCGGCATGGAAGGGGCGTTTGCCTGCCAACTTTTTACCCTCAAACTGGATGATGCCCTGGCGCGGAGGGGTCAAGCCCATGATGCTCTTGAGCGTGGTGGTTTTGCCTGCGCCGTTTCGACCCAGGATCACGGTGATGCTGCCACGCGGCACGCTGAGGGTTACGCCTTCTAGAATCTGGAACTGGCCGATAAAGGTCTGAATCTCCTGCACTTCGAGGATGATGTTCGCAGTGCTTTCAGCCATCAGTGTTGCGCCCCGCGCGTTGCATCCATCACGTCACTGTAGAGTTCGCCCAGGTATGCCTTTTGTACGGTTGCGTTGGACGCGATTTCCGACGGCGTTCCTTCCGCAAGCACATTGCCCAGGTGCATGACCGTGATCCGGTCAGAAACGTTCATGACGAGGCTCATATTGTGCTCCACGATGATGACGGTCTTGCCGCCCTGCTTCCGGATCGTTTCGATGATGTGAATGAGATCAGGGACTTCGTGCGAAGCCATCCCGGCGGTTGGCTCGTCCAGGATCAGCAGCGTAGGCTCCTGGACTAGTAAGATCGCCAGTTCGAGTTTGCGCTTGCCGCCGTGAGGGAGTGTACTGGCTGTAGCTTCTTCCAGTTCGGCAAGCCCGACTGTTTCTAGCGCCCGACGCGCCTGGGCCAGCAGACCGGTGTAGGAGTCGCGGCTGCGCAGAAACTTGAAACGGATTCCGCTGCGGGCCTGCGCAGCCAGCCGCACATTTTCCAACACGCTAAGGTGCGGAAAGATATTGGTGATCTGAAACGAGCGTCCGATCCCAAGCTGCGCGCGGCGGTACAGCGGCGCCTCGGTGATGTCGTGACTGTCGTACTGAATAGTCCCGGCGGTTGGCTTGAAGATGCCGCTCAGAAGGTTCATCAGCGTCGTCTTGCCTGCGCCATTTGGCCCGATGATCGAATGGACGTGCCCGCGAGCTACGTCTAGGCTCACGTCTTCCACGGCTATTAGACCGCCAAAGGCTTTACGAAGGTGTTGTGCGCTCAGGATTGGTTCGGACATAAACAATTCTTTAAGCAATTAGGTTGATTTTAGAAAGCTTTCCAAATTGTCAGGCAAATTCCCTTCCCCCATCGCGAGGGAAGGGAAACAGAACTATTTCAGGAAGGGCCTTTTACTGCGCAGTCGCAGCCATTGTTGCGGCCATCGTCGCCGAGGCGCTCGACATCATACTGGCCGGCATGTTGGTCATCGGCATGGAGCAGCGATCCTTGTATTTGTCAGGCAGGGCGCAGGGTGGAGCCGATTCGACTGCGCCCAGTTCCTTGACCAGCGTATAGTATTTATAGGCTGGGTCGGTAATATTGTCCAGTTTGACGATGTAAGCGGGCAGCAATACCTGGTGATCCGATGGGCGAATATAGTAGGACCCACGTGGCCCATCGAAGGCCAACCCTTCCAGCGCTTTGGTAAGCGCCGCAACGGAGGTGTCGCCGTTAGAGGCGTTCAACGCGGCGACAATGGCCTGCGCCGTGGCGAAACCGCATTCGGTGAAGAGGTCGGGGAACGTGCCGTTAAATTCCTTCTGATGCTGTGCCACGAGCCAGTCATTGACCTTCGTCTTGGGCAGGGTGTATTGATAGACGATGAAGCCAATCCCGCCGACCTGACCAGGTGTGGTGGCGGCCTTCATGATCACGTTGGAATTGAAGGCATTGATCAGGGTCATTTTCTTGGTTACGCCCAGCTCGGCAATCTGCTGGTAGAGCGTGACGCTGGTTTCGCCAGCCCAGATAGGTTGCAGGGCATCCGCGCCAGAGGCCAACACCTGCTGCAAGTAGGGGGTGAAATCCGTAGTTGTTTGCGGCGCAAAGATCGCGGGGGCAAAGGTCAGGCCCAGGGGCGT
>DATGFK010000558.1:0-4323 GCA_035309185.1 Aggregatilineales bacterium | reverse complement strand
GCATCAGTGGAATTGCCTTCCAGAAGGATGGCACATTGCTCGTCTCGGCCCTCGAAGGGGAGTCGGGTGAAAAAGTGCGGCTATGGGCGCTCACCGGCCAGGGATCGACCTTACAAGCGCACGATGTACGACTGTTCGAGCCGCACACGACAAACATCCGCCATACCGAGTTCAACGCCGATGCCTCTCGGCTGGCCGTTGGCGGCGGGACGCCGGAGTCGAGCCACGCCGATCTGAGTCAGGTAGATTGGCGCGTCGAAATATGGGATTTAAGCCAGCCTACGGGTGATCCAATTTGCAGCTTCAAGGTGGGCTCCTGGGTCATCACGGATCTGGCTTTTAGCCAGGCCGGAGACCGGGTTGCTTACGGCGAAGCCGGTCTTTACCTCAATGACCTGACAGGCGCGACTCTTGCGAAATTTGCGAACGCGAAATACCCGGTCTTCAGCCCATCTGGAGGCAGACTGGCCTTCGCCAACAGCCAGAGCAGCGTCAGCCCCGATTCGATCAGCGTGTACGACATCGCATGGCGACGCACAGTCAACCTGACAGGAGTGTCACAATCAGTTGACCAATTGACATTTAGTCCTGATGGGGCGCTCCTACTGTCCATCGAACACGACGACAGCGGAGCGGAAACGATCCACGTCTGGGATGTAGCGAGCCAAACGCTTAAAATGCCCGCGATCTCGTGGAGTAGCGCCGATGAGGTGATCAGCCTGAGTCCCGACGATCGCTGGCTCGTTACGAACCATTATGACCTTCTCCAGGTGTGGGATTTGCGTACGGGCAAATCGCTGACTATTCCGCCCTTCAAGGACGTAATATTTTCGCCAAATGGTCAGTGGTTGGCCCTGGAAACGAAGGTACGTTCCCTCCAGGTCTGGAATCTGGCATCGTACTCGCCTCAACCGGTAGTCGTTCCTCTGTATGCGTATGAGTCTGCTGCTTTCAGTCCTGATAGCGGACTACTGGCCCTATCAGACGGAAAGCTAATTCATCTGTTCGACACACTAACATGGGCCGAACAGCGTACGCTTGTCGCTGCTGGCCTATTGACGTTCGACCCAACCGGAAATTATCTCGCCGTGGCCGGTCAGGATAAAGTATCGTTGTGGGAAGTCCGCACAGGGATGCAGTATGGCCCATTCGAAGTTGATTTCGCGCAGGAGCACCCACAGGCGGCGTTCAGCTCAGATGGCCGTCTGATGCTGTATGGACGTGGTGCCCGCTATACCGTTTATGACGTGAAAGTAAAGCACACCCTGTACGATGTTGCCGGACGCTGGCTGCAAGTGCTCAGCCACCATGCAGCGTTGGGCGCAGTGCAGGCGCTCTTAACCGACGATGATTTTGATCACACGACGCTGCTCATCTGGGAGGCAGCGACCGGACAGAATCGGCTGACCCTGGAAGTGAAAACTGATTATTTCGATGCGATCATGTTCAGCCCCGATGATTCTCTCATAACAGCCAGTCATTACATAGGCCCAGCCACATGGACGTGGGACGCAGCATCCGGGAAGCTCGTGTACATGATTGACGGGCAACGCAGCCAATTCTATAGTCCTGATGGCTCGCTGTTGATCACGAACGATAACCGGGCACTCTATCTGTGGGATACAGCCACGTGGACGAATCTCAGCAGGCTGCCTATACCCTACATGTTGACCTTCGCGGCGCGCGCGATCCAGAACACACGGGGGACACTGCTCATCAGCGCGGGCGCTGACGGAGTGATCCGCCTGTGGGGCGTGCCGGGCTGAGGATGCGACGGCACTATTCCTCGGCCACCAATTCGCTGAACACTGATTAGCTGAACACTGACTCCAGGTCGAATTTTCCGCTGTGTTTTCCAGTTAGGCCCTACTGCTCTATTCGTTGCCCAGGAGCGGCGGTTCTTTCACATCGCCCAGGCGCAGCGGAATAGCGGGCGGGTTGGCCCACCAGGCTTCTAGTGCTGGCAGCACGGCAGCACCCGACTCGACGAAGGTAATTCGCTCAAGTTCGCGGGGGTTCATGACGCCAAGCGTTGCCAGCGGAGAAAGGATCTCGCGCCACACGCGACCCACGGCGACCAGGGGCCGGGATGGAATTTCGCCGACCTGGATCAGGCTCCAGGCCAGCGCGATCTCTGACAAAGTCCCGACGCCGCCCCTCAAGGCAACGTAGGCATCGGGCTTGACGATCAGGTAATTGAGCCGTTCGGCCAGGCTGGGCAGGTGGACTTCTTCCTTCAGGAATGGGTTGGGCACGAGGCCGCGCTCTTTGAACAGGCCCACGGTTACGCCGATGACGTGTCCGCCCGCTTCGGCGGCGCCCTGGCTGGCCGCGCCCATCGCGCCTCCATAGCCGCCAGTCATCACGGCGTATCCGGCTTTGGCAAGCGCCCTTCCAACCTCTACTGCTTCGGCATAATCTGTGGTGCCGGGCGCAGTAGCCGCGCTTCCGTAAACACCCACGACTTTTCCTGCGTGATCCGCGCCCGTCACGTTGTCATTGCTCCTATCCATTTTCCGTAGTGACCCAAAGGCAATCCGGGTCAATTAGTGCTGCGTAAGGTTAACCAGAAGAAAGGCCAGCGACAGGATGTTGAGCACGACCAGTATGCCCACGGTAGCCAACAAACGCTTATCGGCTTGCGGCCCGGCGCTGCCATCGGCCTGGATTTCGGGCGGAATCACTTCGAAATACGCTGCATCCGCAGGTCGCGCGGAAGGATCGATGAAGGCAAAACTGCCCGAAGAGGGCGCAGATCGTCGTGGCGGGGCAGCCTCTTCTTCCATCTCAGGGAAGGCGGGACTGGCCGTCCCGAATGGATCGCTTTGACTGCCGCCTCCAAAGGGGTCGCTTGGCGAAACGCCGCCTCTGGACAGTGATGATGTGACGGGCTTTGCCTTGCCGCCTTTGGGTGTGTCGGCCCGTTTCGGTGTGTTGGGGACGCCGGAGAAAATATCGTCCGAAATGGCGCTGCCAGCGCCCTGATTTGCGTCACCAAAATCGTTGTCCGCGAAGGGGTCAGCGCCAGGGGAAGATGGCGCGGAGAACGGATCAGAAACGCCGAACGGCCCCGACGAAAACTGGTCGCTGCCCGGGGTACGGTTGCCCTTCGCCGTTGACGGCGCAGACGGAGAAGTTGCGCTAAACGGGCCGGAATCAAACGGATCATTGGCGCCGCCGAAAGGCCCTGTTCCAGCGCTGCCCGACGCGCTGTCTACTTTGTCAAAGTTAAAGTCACTGAACGGATCGTCGCTGCTGGATGCCTGAGCCGGCGCTGGCCCGCCAAAGGGATCGGCCTGGGAGTCGAATGTCGAGTCCATCGAAGACGTACCGAAAGGGTCTGGCGCCGGGCTGGGCGCAGGCTGTTTGGCGGACTTGGGCGGCGTGGCTGACGCCCCACCGAGCGACAATCCCGTCACCCAGTTATCGTATTCATCGGGACTCGGCAGATCGACATTTTTGCCGCTCCCATGAGCGGAGCCTCCGCTGCTCCAATCCACGCTGGTGGCCGGAGCAGGCGCGTTTTGGGGCGCGTTGCTCAAGAAAGAGTCGTCCACACTCGACGTATCGAATTGATCCCACCCGCTGCCCAAAGGATTATCAGCCTTGGCGTCTTCCGGGCCGCTGTCAAACGGACTGCCTGCAAATGGGTCAGTGCTGGGTAAGGGAGTATTGCTTTTGGGGGCAGCAGGCGCAGATACTGCTGGCTGTTGGCCCGTTTGTTTGGCGATAGCAGCCAGTCCCTTGCGCGCCTTTTCGTTATTTGGATTGAGCGCCAGGACGTTTTCCAGGCAGATTTGTTGTTCTTCTACCGTGTCCACGCAGGCGCTTAGCCACAGCCAACCCTGTTCATTCTGATCGTCCAGTTCGACAGCTTTGGTCAGCAGATCCTTGGCCTGAGCCTTATTGCCCGCCTTAATTGCCGCCACAGCCTGCTGGACAAGCGCAGCTACATCCGTCGCCATCGTGCTCCCCTTCTTTGCTCTCGTGGTGCTTTCAACTGCACTCCATCTTACCACACAGCACAAGCGACTTGTCAGGGCAAGGAGAACTCACAACTGTTGACGCGCGTGGAGCAGGTTTGTAGGAGTAGCCCCCGTTGCAAGACAACGAAAGAGTCGATCGTGTCCTTGTCGCTTTTCATCGTCCAGAAGATAAAGGATGGGTCCATGTACGGCCAGCTCCGTAACGGTGTTTTACAAATGTCTGGGTTGTTGTCCGATGTCGCGTCTACGGGAACAATGTCCAGGCATTGCTTTGCCCCAACATTTTTAGAGGTCTTATCGCCGAACTTTGCCGCATCGAAAGCCAGACTGGTCTGGT
>DATGFK010000557.1:0-2279 GCA_035309185.1 Aggregatilineales bacterium | reverse complement strand
CACGCCGCCACCGGCTGAAGCGCTGCGCGTGCTGAGTTCTTCGGCGATCTTGCCGATCTGCGTGGCAACCACCGAAGTCGGCTGGTACAGCACCATCGGCGTGTTGGCTTCCACCGCCTGGAAGGCCAGTTCCGGCGCGGGCGACACGATAGATAGCATGTCGTGGCCGAGCAGTTGCTCGGCCTCCTGCCAGGGAACCTGGAGCGTAGACTGCGTCCGGTTGACCAGGACGATGCTCGTGTTGCCCCGGCTCAGGCCGCTGCTTTCAAGTTCTTTGAGCAGTTCGCGGGCCATCGTCAGGGTCACGCGCAGGGGTTCCACGACGACGACCAGGTGATCGATCTCCTTGACCAGCCGCGCATTCTGTCGTGACAGGCCGACGCCCAGGTCAATGGCGACGTTTCGGGCCAGCGAACGCGCATTCTTGAGGATGGCGGCTGCTGTGTCGGGGTTCACGTTCATCTGCGTATCTTTAGGACGGATGGACGAAAGCAAGGCGCGCAGCCCGCTCGGATGCGGAACCAGTTCCGCTTCAACAGTCCGCGCATTGATCTCGGCAGCCTGCCGTGCCAGCAAGTTCGTCATCCCGGTGGCGCGGCCCATGCCCAGCATCAGGCCCATACTGCCCTGCCCTGGCCGGATGTCGGAGACGATGGTCGGGCCTTTTTGACTGAGCATGGCAGCCACACTCAGCGATATAGTCGTCGTACCCACGCCGCCCTTCGCGCCCAGGAAGCCGATGACGAGGCCGGTATCACTGGCAGAGGATCGGCGCTGCGCCGCGCTGCGGGCCAGGATCGCCTTCACGCGCGAGGCCAGTTCGGCAGGATGGGTCGGTTTGGTGAGATAGTCGTCAGCGCCCGCTTCAAAGCCGGTCACTTTATCGTCCACCAGTGTCTTGGCCGTGAACATGATAATCGGAATGCCCACCGTATTGGGATCGGCGCGCAGGCGGCGGCAAACCTCGAAACCATCCATATCGGGCATCATCACGTCGAGGATGATCAAATCAGGATGTTCCTGCGCAGCCTTCGTAATGGCTTGTCCACCTGCGCTGGCAGCGGCAATCTCGTAACCCTGGCGCTGCAACATCAAGCCGATCAGTTTCAGGCTGTCAATATCATCGTCAACGATCAGAATTTTTTCGCCCATGAAGCTACCTCTGAAGTAATCCATGTGATATTCTTAAAACGAACAGAAGTCTAGCACGGACTATGTGCAGGCGCAACCGTGCTGGATTCGGCAATTGTGCCGATTTTGTCCCATCGAGATCGGTCAATACTGACGAAAATTCTCAAAACAGACGAAAATGAATCAGCCCCGGCGATAACGCCAGGGCTGATTTCAATCAGTCTATGCGGGAGGCCACGTAGGGCCTCCCCTACACGAGCGCTTGACGTAGGGGCGACCCTATGTGGTCGCCCGTTTCTGCTTAGCGACGCTTGCTGCCACCGCCGAACAACCGCGCCAGGATGAAGCCGAAGAAGGCGGCGACACCCACCGACTGCCACGGATTCTTCTGGATGGTTGTGCGGATGTCTTTCTCGATGTGTTCAAAGGAGTTTGTTTCAAGGTACTTCGAAACCTGTTCCAGGCTGTTTGCCAGGTATTCAGCCTGTTGCACTGCTGGCCCCTGGCTCGTGCCTATCTGCTCACGCAGATTCTGGGCGGCCTGCGCAAGCGACTGGGCTGCGTTGGCCTTGACTTGATCGGCCCGTTGACGCGCATCATGAGTTACCTGTTGCAATTGATTGTTTGCCTCCTTCGCGGTTTGTTTGACGCTGTTGGATGCCCGGTCTACGGCATCTTTGGCTGCCTGGCTGGCACGGTCAGCCACGTTCTCGATGGCCTCGCTGCCCCGATGGGCGCCTTCCTGGGAATTATCGCGTTTCATTTGATCCGACATATTGTCCTCCTCTACACAGTCCTGAATACCTTATACGCATCCGGGTGCAAAACGTGTCACCCTGAGAGGGATGTGAGGTTATAATCGTCAGGATGAAACGCTTACACCTCTCAGCTCGGAACCGGGTCATGATCGTGGTGGGCATTGTTCTGGTCATGGCGGTTGCCCTGGCCCTCGACCTGCACTTTCACGGCCTGGCCTGGAATGTATTTTACCTGACAACCGGCGAAGAGACACCTTTAGGGCAGATCGCTGGTTTTATTCAGTATGTAGGTAATGTTACGCGCCGCCAGCCCATTGTCAATGGGAGTTCGTCACCAGATTGGACAGCCGATACGGGCGGCAACAGCTTCGGCGTGAACACTTTTCTCGA
>DATGFK010000556.1:0-6456 GCA_035309185.1 Aggregatilineales bacterium | reverse complement strand
AAACGGACTGGCCTACAATCCGCAATACGGGCGTGTCAGCGGGCTGACCGGCATCCCGACCTTGCTGGGCTGGGACAATCACGAACGGCAGTGGCGTGGCACAACCTTCGATGATGCCAACACTTACACTGATCCGACGACAGGCGTTAAAAAGACCCGGCCCCACGCGATTGAAACGCTGTATACCAGCCCAACCTGGGATGCAGCGCTGCCCTTGATTAAGCTGTTTGGAATCACCTACGTCTACGTTGGCCCGACAGAGCGCAGCCAGTTTGGCGCGCAGGGCGGCCTTGCCAAGTTCGACCAACTCAAGCCGATCTGCAAGAGTGGTGACGTCTCTGTCTATCCAACGCAGGCGCTGTTGACGCAAACCACGGTGGTGGCAGGCCAATAGCGAGCGCTTACTGAAGGAAATCGAACAGAGCAGTCCTTAGCGTTGGGCTGGCCTTTCCGATCTCCAACTCGATCAAGGCGGCCTCGGCGCTCATCGCCACAAACAGGCGGGCGTTAGCCTCTGCATGAGGCCAGCCCTCGGCCTCAAAATCGGCATGGGCCAGAGCAGCGAAATCGGCGTTGCGGCGCTGCACTTCAGCGGCAATGGGCGCCTCGCTGCGCGCTTCCAGGAGCAGAGCCTTGACTGCTTTGGCCTGGAGGCACGAGTCCAGGTAAATGACAGTGCCGACCTGGAGTCGCCCAAAGCCCGGTTCCTTGTCCTGCACTGCGCTCAACACTTTTTGTTTGATGCCCTCGTGAAAGGATTGATGCAGCGCCACCAGGTACGCGGCCCGGTCATGGAAGTGAACGTAGAAGGTGCCTTTGGCTACCTTCGCCTGGGTTACAATGTCATTGATGCTTATGCTGGCGAGGCTGTGCTGCTCTGCAAGCTGAAGCCCTGCCTCAAGGAGCGCGTCACGAGTAGGATGCGACATGGCTGCCCTCGGCCTGGAGGATCTGCTCAAGAAATGGCAATACGATGCTCAGAAATTCCTCCGGGGCTTCGGCGAAGGGTTCGTGGCCCGTATCGGGAATGACCAGGTGCGCACCAGGAATGCTTCTGGCTGCGACGCGGCCATCCGCGTGCGCCCGGATGACTGGATCGTGGCGCCCAATCACCACCAGGGTAGGGGCTTGAATAGCAGCAGCCCGCTGGCGTAGATCGTGCTCAGGCCGCGCAAAACTGCGCCAGACGGCGGCATCTACGGCGACACTGGCGGGCTTTCTGCGTCCGGTCTCCGTCCTCGCCAGGATTTGCGCTGTCCACTCGTTGCGGGTCTTCAAATAGAGTCGAGCGAATCGTGTTGCAATCAGGCGGGTGATCGCCTCATTGCCTTTGACAGCGCACAACAGCCTTGTCAAGGCGTTGATCGCAGTGAACCCTCCGGGCGAGACAAGCACCAACCCCTGTACCTGTTCGGGCCGCGTGATGGCAAACCGAGCTGCCGCATAACCGCCCACCGAGTTGCCAATATAGATCGCGCTCTGAAGATTCAATGCTGCGACAACATCCTCCAAAACGTCGGCGAAGAGCATTGCGCTGGCGGCCTTTGGCAGCTCCGGTGCGCTCGATAGCCCGTAGCCGGGCCAGTCCACTGCGATCACACGAAAGCGTTCGGCCAGAGGCGCAATCACCGCGTCAAAGTCATGATGATCGCCAGGATTGGCGTGTAGCAATACCAGCGCCAATCCACTGCCCTGTTCTTCATAAACCACATTCCCTGTCCTGGTTTTTATGGCAGGCATCCGCAGCACCCTCCTTCGATGGATTAAACTCAGAATATGACTGACCGGTCAGTCATATTATAGCCAGAAATGAAAACATGGGAAATGCGAAGCCATTTCGGCTAAGATTTGAAATGCATGAAACGCTCAACTTCTTTCAAAAAGAAAGTATCCGAGGAGGAAATTATGCTGAGAAAGATTAGCCGTCTTGCGCTCCCTATCGTCCTATGCCTTGCGGCAGTGGCAGTTGCTGGCGCCACCTATGCACAGGGAGATGCCGGGGTTGTGACTGTCACCGGCAGCATTAAGATCACCAACCAGTTCGTGCTTCAGGACGATTCTGAGCCGTTCATCGCCTTGATTGATTTGACGGCTTTCGTAAAGCGTGACCATGACGCGCCGTTACCCTTTCCCGACCAGCCCATCGCGGGTCTGCAAGGCGACCTTGCCAAAGGCGCGACGTACACCATGCCGTTGCCCATCAGTCCGCGGGGACTGATCAACGACGTGGGGCACGGCAAAGGCGGCAAGGGCCTCATGGTTTTCGCCCTCGACTTCGACACCAATGCCATTGGCGATGCATTTATGGGGCCGTACGAATGGCATGGTTGGCCCAATGGAATCGATTCGCTAAATTTTGATCCGGGTACGCTTGAGGTTGCGAATGGCGATATGCTGGTGTGGGCGCCGGACGCCAAGCAGATGTTCCCCACTGGCTTCGGCCCAGATGGCAAGCTGTTCACAGATGACGACCCGGTTGGCTCCATCGGGCAGGGCTGGACGCTTATTCAGATTGATCAGGACAAGACAAAGCCATTTACCCAGGTACGCACGGCAACCGTAGACGTGCCAATCCTGGAAGGGCTGGGCGCCAACAATGACCTGTCGAACCTCAGCTATACCCAAGCTTTTGATGCACTGGTCAAGGACTTACGCACTCGCTACGTATTCACAGACTTCAAACACATCAACTGGGATGCGATTGTTAGCCAGATTCGCCCGATGGTTGCCGATGCTGAAAAGAACAAGGACACGACGGCATTTAATCTAGCCATGCTCCACTTTGCCGCCCAGTTCCATGATGGACACCTCTCCGCGCAGGTTCCAACGGACTACTTCACCAAACAGACTGCTGGCGGCGTTGGCCTTGTCCTCAGCCAAACCGATGACGGGACAGTCATCGCCCGTATCGTATTGGACAAGCTCCCGGCTTCCGTCGCTGGCATGAAAACCGGCGCCCAGATTATTCAGTGGAATGGAAAAACGATTGAGCAGGCGCTTAAAGACACTGAATTGCTGTATGTCACGCAGTCCAGCGACATTGGCACGCGGCTTCAGCAGCTTCGTTACATTGGGCGCGCTCCCGTGGGGACGGATTTCACCATCCAGTTCCAAAATCCTGGCGACAGCACGCCTCAGACGGCCAAGCTGACTACGGTCGCAGAGCGGCAGAGCTTCAGCCTATCGTCACTGCGCGCCGGGGCCAGTCCCGCAGAGATGCCCGTGACCAACAAGATTGTGCAGACGGATAAAAGCGCCTATGGATACATCAAAGTCAATTCGTTTTTGACCGATGACGTGCTCGAAAGCCACGCCTGGGAATGGGTGCTCAAGACCTACAATGCCCTAAAAGTTCCAGGGTTGATTATAGACATGCGCCAGAACGGCGGCGGCTCCGGAACACTCGCCCGTTATTTTGCGGGTAGCTTTAACAGCCAGAGTTTCGAGCTGTCCCAGACCTTTGAGGCCGACAAAGATGGGAAGTTCGTTTACGTGAACAAGGACATGGTTGACCCTGCCCCTGTGCAGTGGACAAAGCCAGTAGCGGTTCTGATCGGCCCGGCCTGCGCCAGCGCCTGCGAGATCTTTGCCGCCGCCCTGGCGCACGATCCTGCCCACATGATGGTGGGACGCTATCCGACGGCAGGCATCGAGGCTGGAGTCGAAGCCTGGACACTGCCAGATGGGATTTACTTCCAGGCTCCTGTCCAAAAAATCGAAACGCCTGACGGCAAGGTGTTCTTGGAGGGAGTGGGGGTGCAACCCACCGTGAAGGTACCAGTGACGGCGGATACATTGCTATCGAGCAACGATACGGAACTCGCGGCGGCTGAAGCGGCACTCGACAAGGTCGCGCAAACGCCCCAATAGACCTGGAAACAAAAAGTCAAGAAGTTGAGCCGGAGGCCTAAGCCTCCGGCTCAGCGAGCAGAATCATACTGCAAGTATTCACCCGGATTCCGTATTATGTCGTGGGCGTATTGGTGACCTGTACGGTCAGGTCGCCCTGGCTACTCCAGTCATACAACCAGTGCGCATCGCCAATGGACAAATTTACACAGCCGTGACTGTGGTTGAAGCCAAAGCCATCGTGCCAGTACGTCCCGTGCAGGCTGATGTCCTTGTCAAAATACATGGCATACGGTACGGAGGGCAGAGAATAGAAATCCGGCTGGCCCATCGCGCCGCTCATGGGCGCGGTTTGCAGTCGTTTCCAGACCTTGAAGACACCTGGCTCGGTTGACCAGCCCGGCAGGCCTGGCGAGACCAGGGTAGCCGCGACCATCGTATCGCCCTGGTAGACAGTCATGACCTTTTCGTACAGGTTGACCGATACCCACCTGTCGGTGGCCCCGTCGGGTTTGGTGGCGGGGATCACGCGGGCGACTTTTTGCTGCGGGAGCCATTGGCCCGGCCCAACCAGGTACCAGTCCCAGCCATCTACCTTGACTGTCGCATAGAGGTACAGCATCGTGTAGCGATCTATGGCTGGAGTGCTGGCGCTGCGAGTCCCGCCGGGTACGCTGGCCGGGATCGAAGCCTGGATAACCCATGCCATCGGAAACGGCAGCGGTTTGTCAAAGAGGACGCCCGTAAAGGTCGAGGCATAGCTTTGCTTCAGTTCGCTGCGCAGTACCCACAGCTTATTTTTATAGATCTGCGCATATTCGCCCTGTGTCGTGCGCAGCGAGACAAAGTTGAAGCCGACGGGCGCGGTTTCGACCACGTTCCCGCCTGGAGAATCATACAATTGCGCGCCGTCTTGCAGTCGCCAGAAGCCGCCGTATGACCAGATTTCGTTTTTGTCATAAGGCACGGGGGCCACGTCAGGAGTTGGATTCGCCTGCATCTGGGTCAGCAGGGCATTGTACTGGTCGGTGGGCAAGCCATGTGTACAGCCGGGGGTGCTTTCTTGCAGGCAGGCCGTAGAGTCAGCCAGAACTGCGACACTAAACGGCCCGCTCAGGAGGGCCAGTGTGATCACAAACGTCAAAGCTACACGTTTCATGCGTTTTTAGATAAGTCCGCTTACCGGGCGCGATGCTATAACTTTACCAAAAGTTGGCCGCCTGGCAAACGGCTCGCGGCGAGCGTAGGCAAATCGCCGCCTGTAGGCGCTCGGAGGCAACACTATTCGTTTGAGTCTTCCTGGAGCCTTAGCGCTTGCCAGCTTCAGTCAGCCAGCTCCAGCATCGTGATCTTTCCTGTCCGGTCAATTTCAAGTAATTCGGATGACCAGTGTTCGCCACAGCAGGTGCATTCATAGGTAAAATTGGTCTTGTCGTAGATGAGTTGGCCCGAATAACAGCCGCAGGTCGGACAGGTGTCCATCGGCGCATCGGCAGTCACTTCACCGGCAACCTGGCTCGTCTTTTCCTGGACATAATCTTCTAGGCGCATCGGAGTCTCCTGTCATTTAACATCGGAATCAGATTGCATCCAGTAAACCATACTTCATGGTCAACGGCGTAGTAACGAATGGCTATGTTTGATGTGATAAAAAGCAGATTGCCGGATCAGTTCACGCTGTCTGGACGCACCCGCCATGCAGTCGGCCCCCAGCCCATGCCGAGGAGAGCAATCGAATCTGAGTAAGTGTGCTGGTTCCATGCTTCAAAGATGGAGATCCCCGGAGTCGAACTCTGGCCCACAAATTCCGCGGCGGCGATGACCATTCCATCTGGCGAGATGGCCGCATCGGAGAGCAGCGCCATGCGCGCCCCTTCAAAAGTCCCAACCTGCGTTCCGTCGTAGGCAATAATCCAGGTCGTGTTCGATTCCGTGCCGGAATCTTTGCCATAATACAAACTCAATTTGTGCGGAGCCAGGGTACTGTACATTTCTGGCGCGCCATGCAACATGCTGACCGCGCCTGTTTGCGGATCGATTTTATTGCTGCAATTGAAACAGCTCAGGTAGGCTTTATCCAGGCCGCTTAACCAGATGGCATCGCCATAGTCAAAGGCTTGATCGGCCTTGCTTAACTGATCCACTTCGGCAAGCTGCTGACCGTTTCGATTGTAAAAATAGAGGTTTGCGTCGGGATGCGTCACCCGCACCCGCACTGCAAGCAGTCCGTCTGGCCCAAAAAAGACCTTGCTCATGGCGGGAGCATTTCCAAAAGAGGTATGCGCAGCCAGTTGCGCGACAATCGTCGTCGCTTTGTGCGCCGCAAGGTCGTAAACGACCAGGCTCTCGTCCTGCAAATCAGTATTGTGGCCTGCTGTCTGATCTGTCATGATTTCTGTCCAGGCCAGAGATTTGCCGTCGGGCGACCAGGCCGGCTCTGAGCGCAGCGTGTAGCGGGTTTTGCCAGTTTCCAGCGATGCATTCCAGGGCTGTAAGGCAATAGAAGTAGCCAGCACAGTTGAGAAATTCCACAGGTAGATGTTTTCTGGCCGAATTTCGTTGCCAGCATTATCGCGGTTATTGCCGTTAGCACTGCTCGCATTGCTC
>DATGFK010000555.1:0-12442 GCA_035309185.1 Aggregatilineales bacterium | reverse complement strand
GGCGTCGTGTTCAATCTTCTGGCGCAGCCGCCATACCGTCGCCCGCAAAATGTGGACGTCGTCGCTGTATTCTACGCCCCACACGTGCGACAGCAGATAGTCATGCGTTAGGACGCGATTCGTATTTTCAGCCATCAACGCCAGGAGCCGGTATTCAGTGGGGGTCAGATGTACAGACTGGCCCTCGATGATCACTTCGCGCGTCGCAAAGTCAATGCGCAGCGCCCCATTGACGTAGCTGCTCTCTTTTTTGGTGGCCTGATCCGTACCCTGATAACGGCGCAGCACGGCCACAATCCGGGCCTGGAGTTCTCGCGCGCCAAAAGGCTTGGGCAAATAGTCGTCCGCACCCATCATCAACGCCTTCACTTTATCGTCCTCGGTATCGAGTGCAGTGAGAACGATAACAGGAGTGTCGAACTGCCTGCGAATGTGTTCCAGTACCTCAAATCCACTCATGTGCGGCAGGTTGAGATCGAGAAGGACGAGGTCGGGGCGGGTGGATTGCACCATTTCGAGCGCTTTCACGCCATCGCCAGCCACCGTCACATCGTAGCCCGCCATTTGCAGACTGCTCTGCAAGTAACGAGAGATGCGTGGCTCGTCTTCCACAGTGAGGATCAAGGGGCTTTGTCGCATAGCGTCCTTCCGCACAATCACCGCACAAATGTCACATACTGAGTATAGCATCGTCGTAAGATCAGCGGTAGCGTCGCCCTATTTTGCCGCTGACTCATGTTGCGTCACCCAGAAGATAGCACGCTATCAACTTTGCCGTATGAGCAATACTATCCTTATGGGTTCGCTCGTAGCCATGCGAGGCGTCCACACCGGGGCCGATCAGCCCCACGCGCGCCCGGCCTCCGGCTTTCCAATACATCGAACCATCGGAACTATAATACGGATAGATGTCCGCCCGGCATGGGATCTGAGATTCCTCAGCCTGTTGCCGCAGCCTGGTGGTCATGCGTTGATCGTATGGCCCTGACGCATCTTTGGTACAGACGCTCACCGAAAATTCGTCGCTGGCCTGACCATCACCCACTGCCCCCATGTCCACGACTAGCAGTTCATCCAGATCGGGCGACAAGTGGGTCACGCCGTGGCCGACCTCTTCATAGTTCGTGATCAGGAAGGTCGTATCTTGCGCAGGCTGCAACCCCGCCTGTCTTAGTGCCAGAATTGCGCCATAGATGGCCGCCACGCCAGCTTTGTCGTCAAGGTGCCGTGACCGGATGAAGCCTGCATCCCCTATTTCCACACGCGGATCAAGAAAGACAAAATCGCCGACACTGATCCCCAATGTCTGCGTTTCTTCCGAGCTTTGGACGCATTCGTCAAGGCGAAGTTCGAGCACATTCTCAGTACGCTCAATTTCGCCCAGCGTTCGATTGACGTGATAGCTGGCATTGACCGGCACGACCGTTCCACGATAACGCTTATTGGCACGAGTTTGGACAGTCACACCTTCAAATTCGATAGCGTTCCAAAAAAAGCTGCCAAGCTGCGTCAGCTTCAGTCGGCCATTGGGCTTGATTTCTTTAACCATCAATCCCAGCGTATCCACGTGAGCCGTGACTGCGCGGGGCAACTGGTTCTGCGTGCCTTTGAATTGTGCAAGCAAAGCGCCTTTAGGTGTCAGCGAAACGGACAAATTCGGGACAGTGGCGCTTTGCAAAGCGTCTTGTACGTAAGCGATGGCTTCATCTGTACAGCCCGTCGGGCTGGGGATGTTCAGCAGTCCGACAAGAAAACCTGTAACAGCGCCTGTATCAATAGCGAGATTTGGATTGTTCAAGAACTTTGCTCCTCATAAACTGGAGTAGATTTCAACCGGGTCATTCAGCGACGTTTCGGGTCAAGGGCGTCGCTCAGGCTATCGCCGAGAAGTGTGAAACTCAGGGTTAACATCGCCAGGGTCAGAATCGGAAATGCGATTTCTGTCGGATGTGAACTGATACTATCCCAGCCATAATTGATCAGCCCTCCCAACGTCGGCAACGATGGGTCTACGCCGATATTGAGGAAAGCCAATGCTGCTTCCGCTGTGACGATTCCCGGAATGATCAGGGTAGAGAACACGAGAATTGGCCCCAGAATATTCGGCAGCAGATGGTGGATCATAATGTCCAGGGGACGTGCCCCCAGGCTATGCGCGGCCAGTACATAATCCATTTGTTTGGTCTGCAAGACCTGTCCGCGCACGAGACGCGCCATGCCAACCCAATTGGATATGCCAAGCGCAATAAGTACAGCCTCGATGGAACGTCCCAGCACGGCAACCATCACCATCGCAAAGACCAATCCCGGAAACGCAAACATGATGTCTGTGATGCGCATCAGCAGATTATCCACGGCGCCCCCGAAGTAGCCCGAAACAAGTCCGACGGCAACGCCGATGAACGTGATCAACAGGTCGGCGGCAAGACAAATTGTAAGTGAAAGGCGTGTGCCAGACAGCAGACGGCTAAAAATATCCCGCCCCAGGTTATCCGTGCCCATCCAGTGAACATAGCTCGTTGCCGGATCAACTGCGCCAGGTGGCGCATTGAGCAAGGCTCCCATCTGATGGTAGTTGAAGGGAACGATTTGATCGGCAAGAAGTGCCAGAATCGCCCAAAAAAGAATGACTACAATACTCACAATAACAGTCTTCTTGCGCATCAGCGATAGGCCATTCGCGGATCGACGAGCGGATAGCTGAGATCGACTATCAAATTAAATGTAAACAGCAGCAACGCGAAAAACAGGGTGACGCCCATGAGCAGCGGATAATCGCGCTCTACCACTGAAATGACAAACGCATGGCCCAGACCTGGGATACCAAAGATCGATTCGATAATGAATGAACCGGTCAGCAAATCAGCAGCCAGGGGGCCAAGCAAAGTCAAAAGGGGCAAGAGGCCATTGCGTAGGACGTGGCGAACATAAACGGTTGTTTGCTTTAAGCCCTTGCTATGGGCGGTACGAATATAGTCCGAGTAGAGAATCTCAAGTACCCCCGCCCGCACAAAGCGCTGCACAAGGGCAACAATACGCATACCGAGCAGCGCCAGGGGTAGCAGCCAACTTTGCCACTGATCTCGATAGAACAACACTGTCACCAGATGAAGAGTGCCGGCAAAAAGGAAGATCAATAGAATTGCAAAGACGAAACTGGGTGTTGCGATGATCAGCATCGTGAGCACTGTACACAGTCGATCTATGGTACTATTCCGCCGCGCGGCGCAATACAGGCCAAGGGGAATTCCCAGGCCAAGACCTATCAAGAGCGCGCCAAGCCCAAAGGCAGCACTGACCGGAAAATCATCTACGATGATCTCATTCACGGTTCGCGAATCGAAGAGTGACACGCCAAAGTCGCCTTGCAACACGTTCGCCAGGTAATGCGTGTACTGAATGAATAAAGGTTGATCCAACCCATATTTTTCTTTGCAGGACGACTCCGCTATTGGCGGGATAGGATGCTGGCCGGGATCGGGATTGCACGGATCTCCCGGTACGAGATGAATGAGCGTGAAGGTGATCAGTGAGACTGCCAACAGCACCGGGATCATCCATATCATTCGACGAGCGGCATATTCAACCATAGAGGGACTCTGTAAAATTTCGTACTCACGCGATTTTTGTCGGCGTAGGGCAGTGCCCCACGCCGACAGACCCAGATTCAGCCCGGTGCTTATTGAGCTTTGGTTGCCACAGCAGTTGGCAAAGCCGCCTGGCTGGTCGAGTTGTCCACGGCCAGATCGATGTTTTCCCAGAAGAAACCGCCGATTACACCGCCATCCAGGGCATTTGGCGTGAGGTTAAGCACTCGTGGCTTGACCAATTTGGTAGCAGTTGGCGTATTCAGAAAGACGACAGGAACGTCCGCAATCAACAGTTCCTGTGCCTGCCGATACTCGTCTGCCGCTTTCTTCGGATCGAGTTCGGCATCGGCAGCCATGCTTACCTTATCAAACTGCGGGTTGCTGTATCCCACGACATTATTCGCCTGATTGGTTCCGAAGACGAATTGCATCCAGTCCGATGGATGAAGGTAATCGGCGCACCAACCCCATTCATACAGGCCTGTTAGCCGCTTGGCTGGATCGTTGAAGGATTCCAGGTAAGTTTTCAGATCAATTGGATTCAGCTTCAGATCAACATTCAGTACATCTTTGAACTGTTCTTTGTACCAATCCGCCGTTTTCTGCCCGTCGCTGCTGCTGACATAGTTAAATGTGATCTCAGGCAGGCCCTTGCCATCCGGATAACCTGCATCGGCCAGCGCTTTCTTAGCTTTGTCGGCATTAAAATCAAACTGCGTCCCCAGCGAAGGATCGTAACCGGGAACACCTTCGGGCAGCCAGCTTAACTGCTTCACATTGATGTCGTTATCAACAACGTGTTCACGTGTGTCGCGGTCAATCGCGTAGCTGAAGGCTTCGCGCACGAGTTTGTTGTCGAATGGAGGATTGACGTTGTTCATACCGAGATAGTTCGTGCAAGCCGCTTTATACTGGTGCAAAGCAGGATCGGACTTGAGGGTGCTGAACAGGTCTGAAGGAAAGCCCGAAATATCGAGTTCATTGTTCTGGTACGCCGCATAGGCAATTTTGCTATCCGTAATCACGATCTGATCAATATCATCTAACTTTGCTGGTGTGCCGGAGTAGTTGGGATTCCGCTCAAACACGATTTCCTTGTTGTGATCCCATTTGGTGATGATAAACGGGCCAGAACCAACCACCACACCATACGCTGGATCAGTCCATGACGAATCCTTGGGCAGCCCTGTTCGCTCGACGTTATCTTTGCGCACTGCATAGGTGATCCACATAGAGGCTATTGCGTTGAAGTAGGACGCGGGTTTCACGAGCGTAACCTGCAAAGTTTTGTCGTCCAGCGCTTTTACGCCTAGTGAAGAAACAGGCTGTTTGCCGTTTTGGATGTCTGTGGCATTCACGACAATGCCGTTCAGAAGCGAGCCATAGGGCGAACCAGCTTTCGGATCGACCAGACGTTGGAAAGCGTAGACAAAATCCTGCGCTGTGACAACACCTTTGCCATCTGACCACTTCCACTCGCGCAGTTTGTAAATATAGGTCAGTCCGTCGGCAGAGATGCCTCCGTTGGCGATCGTAGGCACTTCCAGGGCGATGCTGGGTGCTGGATTGCTGTTCTCATCATAACGGAGGAGACCCCGGAACAGAGCGCCTTCCAGAGTAGCCTGGGCGTTATTGGCCGTCATCTGTGGATCGAAGCGCGAATACTCCCGCCCCTGTATGTGCAGCACTTTCACGCCGCTAGAATTTGTGGCGCTGCTGTTTACCATCCCAGCGTCGAACGTGTCATGGGATACGGCCTTAACCGTATTAGACTGAACACCTGGGGATGATATACCCGCAATGATCACCATCAACAGGGCCAGAAAGTGAAGTTTATTCATGGTTAACCTCCAAGCATCGGCACGAAAAGCATTGGTCGGACTATACAAAATAGGGCGCTTAATCAGCGCTTAGGGATCGCCTAGAGACCAGTATAGGCGTCTATTTGGATTTGCCCATTTCGCACTATAATGAAGCGAGAAGCACCGCACTAAAAGAGACGGTACATGATGCTCGACCTACCGGACGAACCTGTATCCACTTTGACGGATGTCCTGGAGATCACCACATTAGGTGGCCTCAGTGTGCGCAGCAATGGCAAGCTCGTGAGCGGCTTTGTTTCTCGCAAGGCCGAGGCGCTGCTGGTTTACCTGGCTTCCACCCACCGTCCGCATTCGCGAGAAATCCTGGCTGACCTTCTATGGGATGATCGCAGCACAGATCAGGCCCTCTCGAATCTCCGCACGGTGCTTGCCAGCCTGCGAAAGCAACTCAAACCCTACATCGAATCCACCCATCAGTTAGTCGGGCTTGAATTTGAAAAGGTATGGTTTGATGCGACAGAACTCGACGCCGCCCTTGTGCTGGCAGCTAAGGAATGGCGGAAAGAGGGTCTACTATCGCAGGCATCTACGCTAAAGTTGGAACAGATCTTAGCGCTGTATCGCGGTAACTTCTTGGAAGGCTTTTCTGTGTACGACAGCCAGGGCTTTGAAGAATGGCTGATGTTGGAACGCGAAAGGCTTCAGCAAGCAGTGATTGAGGGATTCGATCACCTGGTCGAAAGCTACCTCGCGCACGCCATGTACGACCAGGCCATTGGACAGGCACGCCGTCTGATACAGTTGGATTCGCTGCGCGAGGAAGCCTATTTTCAATTGATGACCGCTCTCGCCCTTACCGGCCAACGGACCGCAGCGCTAGAACAATATGCGCAATGCCAGCGTGTGTTGGAAACCGAACTGGGAATCGCGCCGTCGCAAGAACTGACCGAATTGTACGCTAAAATCCAGGTAGGTTCACTGGCCCCTGCGCAGGCGCTTCAGCAGCCGGAGCAACATGCCGCCGCTATTCCACGACACACTCTCCCACAACAGGCCACGCCCTTTATTGGCAGAAGTAGCGAGCTTCTTGAACTTGAAACGCGCTTTACTGACCCCTCCTGCCGTTTGCTCACCATCGTCGGGCCGGGCGGGATCGGCAAAACTCGCCTGTCGCTGCAATTTGCCAACATTCATGGCACAGCGTTTCCAGATGGAGTTTACTTCGTCTCGTTGGCTCCGCTGAATACGCCAGCGTCCATTGGCTCGGCCATTGCAGAAGCCATTCATTTTACGTTCTATCCGCAGGGTGATCCTCGTCGCCAACTGCTGGACTATCTACGATCAAAGACGTTACTGCTCGTCCTCGACAATGTCGAACATCTGCTTTCAGGTATAGATATCGTTGCCGACATCTTACGAGTCGCTCCAAATGTCCGGATAGTGGCAACCTCGCGCGAACGGCTCAACCTGGACGGTGAAAATCTCTTCCGCATCCAAAGCCTGGAATGTCCTGACTGGGAAACGCCGGAAGATGCCCTCGAATACAGCTCGATGCAGCTATTTATGCAAAGCGCGCGCCGGGTCAATGCCGATTTTGCTGTCACACAGGATAACCTCAAAGACCTGGTACGTATCTGTCGCCTGGTTGACGGGATGCCACTCGGAATATTGCTGGCAGCGGCCTGGGTGGAAGTTCTATCGTTACGTGAAATCGTCAAAGAGATCGAAACCAACTTGAACTTCCTGGAAGTCGATCAACGTGATTTGCCCCAGCGTCAGCGCAGTATGCGCCTGGCCTTCGACTACTCCTGGAATTTACTGTCAGACTCGGAGCGCGGCGCATTCAAAAACCTGTCCGTTTTTCGGGGTGGCTTTACGCGCGAAGCGGCCTCATCGGTAGCCAATGCCTCTTTGAAAGTTCTGATGACGCTGGTCAATAAATCGCTGTTGCGCCGCGAATCCCATACAGGTCGCTATGATGTTCACGAACTACTTCGACAGTTTGCCCAGGAGCACCTCTACGCTTCTGTCGAGAATCGTAACAGCATTCTGGATGCCCATTGTCGCTATTATGCCGACTTGATGTCACAGCAGTGGGAAGCCATGAAGACTGAACGTCTGCCGGTAGCCCTGGACGAAATCGAAAATGAAATTGACAATATTCGTGCAGCCTGGCATTGGATGATAGAACGCCATAACATACCGGCCATCCAGAAGACGATGTTCAGCCTCTGGAAGTTTTTCTCCTTGCGCAGCCAGTATCAGGAAGCAGTCGCGCTTTTTTCTGAAGCGGTGAACGCAGTGAAGACCGCGCCTACGGACGAAGAAACCCTGACCGTCCTTGCCCATTTGCTGGCCTTCCAGGGGCGTTTCTTGATCGCGGCGGGCGACCCGCAGAATGGAAAGGACGCCATTGATCACTGTGTGGCCGTCTTGCCGCTTTCGGCTAAGCCACAGGACCGGTTGGTTCCGTTGGAAAGCCTGTCTCAAGCAGCCCTTGCATCAGGACAAAACGTCAAGGCCTGGCAGGCCGCCACTGAAGCGCTCCAGGCCGCACGGGCCATCCCCGATCAATGGGAAGTGGCCTGGCTCCTCTATTGGTTGGGGATGGTCACTTTAGCCAGGGAAAATTACGAAGAAGTCCAGGAAATCGCCAGGGCAAGCCTGCAAATTGCCGCAAACTACGGCGATACATGGCTGAATGCTTGTCTGTATACTTTCTTGCTGGGCGGGGCCGACGTCGCCTTGAACGCTTACGCCGAAGCCCGAAAGCACTTTAAGCAAGGGTTGGCATTCTACGAAAAGCTCGGTCAGCCGTGGGGAATTTCGGTTAGCTACTGGAATTTAGGCAACGTCGCTTATCGGTCAGGCGACTACCAGGAATCCGAAGGCTACTATTGCCAGAGCCTGAAAATCCTTGATAGGACGGGCCAAACCCATCTTTCCTTCGCCGTTTTATACGATCTGGTCAAAGCCTACGTCGCTCAAAGAAAAGAATCGGACGCGCTCCAAATCCTCGAATTCATGCTGCAACAATCCGCAATCCCCAGGGACACCCGCGATCATGCCCAGGCGTTGCGTGATACCTTGCTGATGAATAATCCCTCGATACCCGCTTCTGTTGCCCTACCCAACAATTTAACGTTCGAACAGATATTGGCCCAGTGTGTAGAAATTTAGGCCAGTTTACACGGCCTCGCTCCGCTTAAGAGGTCTAAGCGATCATTGAGCGCTTGCTAAACGCAGGTGGCGTAAGCTGGCTTCAAATCTACGGAGGGATGTGCCATGTTCGATCTATTCGCCACCTTCATATCAGTTTTGCTTTTGACTATTTTCATCATAATATTTCTGCCAGTTGCCTTCGGTCAGGCTGCACAGGCGCTGCTTGACAATATGAGCCTGGAGTCCAGTCCGGGCGGCACACAGGCAGACAATAAGGAAAACATTCTTTTGGGCCACCCACCACTATACAGCATTGACGGGGAGATCCGTCTTGAGCCTCCCTCCTTTGCCGTCAAACGTCTGCACTTTCACCATTGCCAGGGGATTGAAACAGCTGCGCTCAAGCGTACTTTGCGATCCCAGAATACGATGTGGGACTCGATCCCTTGAACACTGAACAGGAGAATGTTTGCCCAATCCCTACAGCACGGGATCAATTCCCGTGCTTATCTTTTTCCGTCTCATCGGCGGGTTTTTCAGAGGCAATCATGCTTCTGAGGGGAACTGTCGGCCTTTTGGGCGATGTTTCGTCGCCCGTCTTTGCGTCAGATGTTTTGGCGGGTTCAGGCGAAGGTGGCGCAGACGGCACCGTTGCAGCGGGAACGGGTGAGACCGGAGTGGATGCCAAATCTCGTTGCGGCATTTTGGGTTGTTCGGCGGCGCCGTTGACCCCTTCCGGTATTGGCGTTGAGACGGCAGGGCTGACGGGCACAGTCAGCTGAACGGGCGGTATTTCTGGCGCCGCCTGAGGTTGGCTCGACTCCGACGGTTTTGTGGCGGCAGCGGGCAATGGCGTGGAAGTAACTAACGGCACAGGTGCGGCAGCAGCCTGGTTGGGTAATGTTCCAGTAGTGCGCTTTAATGGGCCGGTACCCGAAGGCATAGAAGGTAAGCTTGGCGCAGCCACAGGGCCAGACGGCGTGGAAGCGTCCGTTGGAGATACTAACTGTTGGGTCGCCCGTAACCGGTTGAGCCTGCTGTCCGAGGCCGGGGAGCTAAACATGCCTGCTCCCGACTTCAACGTACCCGTGCCCGGGGGCTTCGTGCCTGTTGCCGCGGGCTGGTCGGCGGGGATGGCCTGCGTGATGGTTTTGGCCTGCGTTTCGTCGAAGGAGTCAGCCGCTTTACGCGCCTCTAGCGTATTGATACGCCGCAGCGCAGCGGCGGCGGTACGCCGGACGGCCTGGTGTTCATCTTGTAAAGCGCTGATCAGCGGTTCGGTGGCCCAAACCGCTTGCAACTGGCCCAACACGGCAGCAGCGTTGCGCCGCACCTGCCAATCTTCCCGCCGCAGCGCACCGAGCAGCGTGACCACGGCGGGCGCGCTTTCCAGTTTGAGCAGCGCTTCGGCAGCCGATAGGCGCGCTGGGTTGGGCATTAGCGGGTTGCGGAAAACCATGACCAGAGGCTCGACGGCTCTGCGATCCCCCACCGCTGCCAGCGCGTCGCAGGCCGCTTGAATATCTTCGACTTTGGCGCTGGTCAGCATTTTGGCAAGGCCACGAATGTCCTTGCTTTTCACCATCCGTTCGATGTGAATATCGCGGCCCAGATATTGCAGCGCCGCAGAGAGGATCGCATTAGCCTGCCAATCTTGCTCGACAGCCAGCGCCGCCTCAAGGGCTGGTACGCTCTGCCAGGCGCCCAGTGCGCGCAGCGCAGCCGCCGCACCCCGCCGCACGCTGGCGTCAGGATGACCTAGCGCCGCCGTGAGCGCATTCACGTCGCCTTTTGCCTGCATTTGCACAATATTGGGGACGGGGTTTGGCGTTGGCACAATCTTTTGGCCTTGTCTGTAGAAGTCTTAAGAAGCGCAAATTAGCCACTGTCAATTTTAACACAACTTTGCGCTAACGATATTCAAATCGGACACAAAATATTCTCTGTTGTAACTGTACAAATTCCCCGGATCGGGGATAATGTTTGCCGATGAATGGGTTCAGATCGGCATTCGGATTCAGCAAGGATTGGTGGAGTCGTTTAACTTGGTAGACATCACAACCGGCTCAACGGCTGGTTTGGCATTGGAGGATGGGTCGGCGCAGTCTTTTTTCGAGCGCCACCTGGTTCGCCTGTTAATCGTCTTATATTACTGTGGACAGCCAGCCAATAGCCTCCTGGCGGGCGAAACACGCCAGGTGGACTCGATCTGGCGCTTACAGCAGTTCGACTTTTGGGTGCGCGAACCCGGCCACCTGGCACTGGCGCTCCTGCGTTCCTACGCCTCGGCCCCGGAGCGCTTTACCGACACGTTCCCGACCTTCCAGGCCGGGCTTGATGCCATGCTCAAAGATGACCTTGCCGATGTGCGACGGGTTAGACTGCCCAGTGCATCGCATAACTATATTCTTGAAGACCTGGATTACAGCTTCAGTTTCCTGACTGCCCGCGACCTGATCAGCGACCGGCCCTCGTTCGCCAACTCCCGGAATTACACACATCAGATCGTTCTCGAAGTGCCCGGCGTAACGTTTGTACAGAAAGTGCTGGCAGACTGCCCGATGTTTGACTGGTATCGCCAGCAATGTGAACTGGTGGCCCTGTATTACCCACGCCTGGAGCGCTATGACCTGGCCTTTATGTCTTATCTGGCCCCGGAACTCACCCCGGTGGGCGCGGCGACAACTCCGCTCGTACCTTACATTCGCCGCCGGATGGAAACCGTTTTTGCACCGGGCTTCTTTACTGGTAACGACAATGGCCGGGAAGACTCCTCCCCGGCGCAAGGGAAATCTCAAGAATAATGGAACCGATATTGATGCTCACATTTGAGAAACTGGTGCAGGAAACTGCGCACAGGCTTGCCCCCGAACATCCCGAAATTGATGCGACCGTGGTGCGCGATGTGCTGACCGATGCAGGAATTGACGAGGCGTTCCGCGACTCGACGCCGGAGGCTCAGGGGCGACTGGTCGTCAATAGCGTGCGGATTATCGGTCAGAAGATGCATGGCGAAGTGCCAGGTGAGCCGTTCCACTACTACCGCCAGATGGGCACTGGCTTGTGGGCCTGGGTGGGCAGCAATGGTTCAGGCAAATCTACGATCCTGAACTGTATCCTGTGGGCGCTGACCGGCTCTGACACCGGGATTCCCAAGCGAATCCGGCCCTGGCTGCACGACATCGTGGTTGAGTTTTCAGTGGGTGAAGCGCAGTTTACCAGCCGGGTGACACGCATCAACGAAAGCATTTCGGGCGGCATCTATCTCGGCTTTGTGCCGATGGATGTGCTTGACCTGGGCGCCGCTGAGCCAGTGACCCTCTATTCCAACCGCGACGAGATGCGTGAGGCCATTGACCTGTTTTTCATGCAGCAGCTTGGCATCTCTACCCTGCGCTGGACGGCCCACAGCTCCGAGAAAGACGATCCCGACCTCCACGCGCACAGCACAACGTGGCGCACCTATGCTCACGCCATTCACATTGACGATGATTCGTACGACGACCTGATCATTGACCCGCTCAAGGGCTATGGGCGACAGGATCGCAAAATCCTGGAAATGATGCTGGGCGTCGAATCCTCGCGGGCAGTCGCGGAAATCCAGGTACAGGCCGATTTCGCGCGTGAGGCTTACGCGCGGGCGAGGGCAAGGGTTGGTGGCAAGAAGTCAAGCGTCACCGAACAGATCGCGGCGCTGGAAGCGGAAAGTGTCGAAGTGCGGGACGCGCTGGCCGACCTGGATCAGCCGGACACTCCCGCCCAATCAGACGCGGTTTTTATCACCAAGCGCGAACGCCGCGCGGTCATCCTGGCCGATCAAAACCAGCTCGACAACGAAATTGCCGCCCTCCTGGCCCAAAAAAATGG
>DATGFK010000554.1:0-4066 GCA_035309185.1 Aggregatilineales bacterium | reverse complement strand
CGCACGAGGTCATCAATACGATGATGATGAATTACGTCGCGTTTCGGTTGGCGGACTATCTGCTGACCGGCCCCATGAAGCGCGGAGGCGCGCAAGGATTCATCCCGATCTCGCCCACCATCCAAACCAGCGCCTATTTCCCACAGTTTTTTCCCGATCCACTGCGGATACACTTGGGCTTTGTGGTCGCCATCCTCATTGCAATTGTTGTATGGTGGTTCCTGACCAAAACGACGCTGGGCTTCGAGATTCGCACAACAGGCGCAAACATCAGAGCTGCGCGCTACGCCGGTATTAACGTATCACGGACGATTATCGTCACAATGGCCTTGTCGGGCGCATTGGCCGCGATGGCGGGGGCCAGCGAAGTTATGGGTGTCAACCATAACCTGGCGCAAGGCTTCTCGCCGGGCTACGGCTACGATTCAATCGCGCTGGCGCTGCTGGGCGGTGGCAGCCCCATTGGCGTTGTGTTTTCGGCATTGGTGTTCGGCGGTATGCGCAACGGCGCCACCAAGATGCAAGCGATTGCCGGTATTCCAATTGACATTATCTCTATCCTTCAGGCGGTGATCATCATGTTTGTTGCAGCCCCGGCCATTATTCGCTGGCTGTACCGGCTCAAAGCCGAAGATCGCCTGGGAACTGTCTTTACGCGAGGATGGGGAGGCTAAAGCATGGCCGTAATGTCTCGACTCAGAACGCGCGTGGTGGCCCTGACCCGGCAGCGCATGTTCGGCCTCATTTATGTTGGCCTGGGCTTACTGAGTCTTGTTCTTTTTTTGCAGGACACAACCTCTGACGAGCTGTCAACGCTGGGTGTGAACACAACCAATTCCGTCCAACTTGTGAAGCTGCCAGATATTGTGGTGCCTGTGCAGTTGGCGGTTTGGATTCTAAGCATCCTGGTGATTGCCCTTGGAATTTACCAGATTGTGCGGCAACCGGGCCGGACGGGTTGGCTGCTAGGATTGGTCAGCCTGGTCTTTATCGGGGCATTCCTGGTTTGGGCTGCGCGGGGCACGTCGTTCAGCCTGATCGGCATTCTGGCGGCGACGCTTACCCTTGCTACGCCGATCTTGCTCGGCGCATTGAGCGGTATCCTGTGCGAGCGCTCCGGCGTGGTCAATATTGCCATCGAAGGCATCATGCTGGGCAGCGCCATGATTTCCGTGCTGGTCGCCAACCTGACCGGGAGTATCTTGCTAGGCTTTGTCGCCGGAATTTTGCTCGGCGCACTATTGGGAGCATGGCACGCCGTCATGTCGATCCGCTTCAAGATGGATCAGATCATCAGCGGTACCGTGATCAATATCTTTGCCACCGGCCTTACGAGCTATTTGAACCAGTCTATCTTACAGGTGCAGGAAAACCTGAATACGCAAGTGACCTTCCCGTTGATGAGCCAGATTATTCCAGGCAGCGGGAAGATACCAATCCTGGGGCCGCTGCTATTTGACCAGAGTCCTGTTGTCTGGATGGCTTTGATCCTGTTGGTCGTCGTACAGGTGGCGCTCTTCAGAACTCGATGGGGTCTGCGCACCCGCGCAGTGGGCGAACACCCACGCGCCGCCGATACGCTGGGCATCAAAGTGCTGCGGACTCGTTACATCAATGTCATTCTTGGCGGCATGATGGCAGGCCTGGGCGGCGTTTACTTCACACTTGGCGCCGTAGGGCGCTTTGACAAACTGATGACCGGCGGACGCGGGTTCATTGCCCTGGCCGCCATGATCTTTGGGAACTGGACGCCGACAGGCGCATTTGCATCCAGCCTGATTTTTGGTTTTACGGACGCGCTGCAAGTCAAGCTTCAAATCTTGATCGGGCAGGTCAACATTCCGTCTGAATTCCTGCTGATGCTGCCCTACATTGCCACGATGGTCGTCCTGGTGGGCCTGGTCGGACGGGCGACGCCGCCAGCCGCCGACGGGCAGCCTTACGAAGCAGAGTAGGCACTACAGCCGCGAAACCTGGGCAGAAAGCCTGAGTTTTGCCGGGTTTTTATGTGCAGTTCATCAGTTGACGCATTCCAGGCTTGGGGTTACACTGCGAAGCTTCTCTAAATCCTGAGTGTTGGCCGATTCCAGGCGGATCGCCCATCCAGCCATATTTACGACTCAAACGCGATTGCTCAGGAATATGCCAGCAGCGTTTACTTGGAGAGTGGTTTATGAAGGTATTTTCTCGATTGTTAGTACCGCTTGTGGTGAGTCTCGCGGCGCTGTCCGCATGTGCGCCCGCTACACCGGTTGCGCCGACAGGCGCTCCTGCTGCCGCGGCAACACAGGCCAGCGCCCCGGCTGCGACGGCTGCGCCTACAGCCGCTCCTACCATCGCGGCAACACAGGCCAGTGCTCCGGCTGCAACAACTGCGCCGACCGCCGCTTCTGCCGCCGTAACAACACAGGCCAGTGCCCCGGCTGCGACGACCGCGCCAACAGCCGCTTCTGCCGCCCCGGCGACCCAGGTCAGCATCCCGGCTGGCAATCTTGTCGTTGGCTTTGTCCTCGTCGGCCCGAAGGACGACAAGGGCTGGAGCCAGGCGCAGTGGGGAGGCGCGCAGTACGCTGCCCAAAAAGTCGGCGGCGTGACGGCAATCCCTGTTGAGGCGCTTGACCCCAACGTGACTCTGGATCAGATCGTACAGAACCTCAAAGGCCAGGGCGCGAAAATGATTGTCACGACGTCCGACTTCTTCCAGGACGATACGACTGCGGCGGCCAAGAAATACCCCGATATTACGTTCATCAATGCTTCGGGCGATGCCGTTCATAAGGGAACCGCGCCTTCAAACCTCGGCAACGTGATGGGCCGCATGGAATACATGAAGATGGTCGGCGGCTGCGCGGCTGCACTGAATACACAGAAAGGCTCCATCGCCTACCTCGGCCCGCTGATTAACGACGAAACCCGTCGCCTGGTCAACTCGGCCTACCTGGGCGCTTCCTATTGCTGGAAGAAATACCGCAATGGCGACCCAACGGCGCTGAAGTTCCAGGTGAAGTGGATCGGCTTCTGGTTCAACCAGCCCGGCAAGACACTTGACCCGACCGAAGTGACCAATGGCTTCTACGATGGTGGCGCGGACGTAGTGCTGTCTGGCATTGACACGACTGAAGCGTTGGTCGTCGCCAAGCAGCGTGCCGACAAGGGTGAGAAAATATGGGTTGTTCCCTATGACTATAAGGATGCATGCACCCTGGCCCCGACTGTATGCCTCGGTGTGCCGTACTTTAACTGGGGGCCAGCTTATGCCAAGCTGATCGGGGACTTCAAAGCGGGCAATTGGAAACAGTCCTGGGACTGGAATGGCCCTGACTGGGCCGACATCAACAACCCCGATTCGTCTGCCGTCGGCTTCGTCTTCGGCGATGCGCTGACTGCCGACCAGAAGACCACGCTGCAAGGCTTCACCAAAGACCTGGGCAGCGACAATTTCACGCTGTTCAAGGGGCCGCTTAACTTCCAGGACGGCACACAGTACCTCGCTGACGGTCAGGTCGCTACCGACAACCAAATCTGGTACATGCCGCAACTCCTGCAAGGGGTCGTCGGGAATTCCAAGTAGTTCCAGCGTTTGGTGTACTATGCAAATCGAGAGGCGGGCCGACAAGCCCGCCTCTCTTTGTTGGGTACCTGAACTATCCAATAATCAATCGTGAAACCACAACGTGAGAATATGCTTTGGCTCCGCCCGGAAGCGCACTGCGCCGCCATCTTCGGGCGTTAGTTTCCCGCCTGACGGCACTTCGTCCAGGCTGACCACTTCGACCACGCCGAAAGCCCGCCAGGGAGTCAGCGTCACCCACGTATCCTGATCGGTTCTGTTCCAGCCCCGAACGATCAAGCCCTGTCGCTCTACGTCTTCGGGCAATTTGACAGTGCTAAGGACAAAGTCCGGCGACGACACGTACACAACGTCTTCCGGCGTCGGCCAAGCATCACCTTTGACCTGAGCGGAGTCACCCAGGCTTTGCCGAATGTCATCCAGCGCGCCCGCAGCCAGGTACCTGGCCGATTCTTCGATTATGCGGACGCGCTGCTCCATATTGGCCAGGTACCT
>DATGFK010000553.1:0-5237 GCA_035309185.1 Aggregatilineales bacterium | reverse complement strand
ACCTGCTGACCATCTGCGTGGAAGCCGGGCTTGGCTTCGATGCGGCGATGGGCAAAGTCTACGAGAAGTGGGACAACGACCTGGCTGTCGCCTTCGGGCGTGTGTTGCAAGAGATTCAGCTCGGTAAAATGCGCCGTGATGCCCTCCGCGCGATGTCCGAAGGCATGGATGTGCCAGACGTGACGTCGTTCACCGCCGCCATCATCCAGGCTGACCAGTTGGGCGTGAGTATCTCGAAAATCCTCCGCGTGCAGTCAGACCAGATGCGCGTAAAGCGCCGCCAGCGCGCGCAGGAGAAAGCGCAGCAGGCGCCAGTGAAGATGATCTTCCCGATGGTACTGCTCATCTTCCCGTCGATCTGGATTGTCTTGTTAGGCCCGTCTATCCTGATCCTGATGCATACCAACACGCCCCTCGGATAAACACTGAGCGCGCGAGAGCGCCGTAAAGCCCTATGACAGAGATTCGCGGGCTGCCTGCCGATCCAGATGAAAATGTTGATCCTGCCGAAGGACAGACATGGATGCAGACAGGCAGCCCCGGCTCGAACCGGGGTCGTCTGCCGTCCTTCGCCACCGAGTTGATCCACGCTGCGCTAGACCTTATTTTTCCCCCGCGTTGCATCGAGTGCGGACGCGCAGGAAACGTGTATTGTTCCACCTGTCAGCAGAAAATCCACTCTGTATCACCCATCCAGGATACGCACAGCCCCCTGGCCGAACGGCGGAGCACGGGCGAATTTAGCGGCGGTTTGCAAAAAGCGATCCACGCGCTGAAATACAACGGGCAGCGCCAGCTTGTCGTAGTGCTGGGCGACCGCCTGGCGGCAGAGTTGGCTCGCGCCACCTGGCAGCCGACCCTGATCACGGCTACGCCGCTGCACGCCAACCGTTACCGTCAGCGAGGCTTCAACCAGGCTGCCCTGCTTGGTGAACACCTGGCAAGGCGCCGAGCGCTGCCTTTCCGGGGCGATGCCCTGACGCGAGTCCGCGATACCCGGCCCCAGGTCGGGCTGGGTAGAGAGGATCGCCAATCCAATGTCCAGGACGCATTCCAGGCCGATCCGCGCCTTGCGGGAGGCCAGAGGATTGTCGTGATTGACGACGTCTATACGACCGGCGCGACTTTACGCGCATGTGCTGATGCCCTGCGGGAGGCAGGCGCAAAGGAGGTATGGGCCTTGACCGTCGCCAGCGCTATGGATGGGACGACCCATGACGCCCACGACATTCCGCTGTAGACCAGCCGGTGCGCTCTTTCCGGCCCTGGATGCGCAGGAATGTAGGCATTTACTGTAGAGGGGCGCAGGCGTATCGCGCCCGAACATGAAGGAGCTGATCCGCTATGCAAATCCAAATCCATGCTCGCAACCTGTCCGTCAGTGATCAAATCCAGGATTACGTAGAAAAGAAGTTGAGCCGCCTGGACAAGTATCTCCCGCAAATCTCCGAAGTTCGTGTAGAACTGGCGCATGAACACATGCGCAAAGGAGGTGAGCGCGCCATCGCACAACTGACCGTGCGCAATGGACACGGGACGATCCTCAGGGCCGAGGACAAAAAGCAAGCAGATATCTTTGCAGCAGTGGATATGGCCGTAGATAAGATGTATCGCCAGATCAGTCGTTACAAGGGCAAACACCGTCGTCAAGGCGGGGAGCGCTTCGCAGCGCTGGAGCCAGACCTGGCGGCGGCTGAAGCTGTTCCCGGCGAAGAAGAAGCCGTCGAGGAGACCGGCGGAATTGTCCGTCGCAAACAAATTGATCTCTCGCCGATGAATGAAGAAGAAGCGATAGACCAGATGGAACTCCTGGGACACGATTTCTTCGTGTTCTACAATGCCGAAACCGGTAAGATCAACATCCTGTACCGGCGTGAAGGCGAAGGCTTTGGCCTGCTTGATCCAAGCGTCGAGTAAGAATTCCTCGCCAACCCCTGCATAAGTTGAACACGGCGTGGCTGTGTCCCTCCAAAGACTCCTCGCCCGGTCATGGGCGAGGAGCCTGGGTTGAGGCTGGAAGAGGCTGCGGAGCACTTTGCCAGGAGGACTGACCCCGACTATACTCGCTATCCTTCGTCCATTGTCCGAACATTGCCTACAGGAATAGTGAAACCATGCGTTTTAGAATCACGTCATTCACCGTCGCGTTCATTGCCATTGCCCTATTCGTGTTCAAGACTTCCGCACCGCTGCCCGTTTCTGCCCAGGCCAAAACTTGCACGGATCAGACCGTGATGAACCCAATTCTCGATACCTTCAACAGCGCCAGCGGCGTATTTCAGAACTTGCCGCAGGCCACCAAGCTCGATGACTTCGCCACGATCATTGATACGGGAATTAAGGCCCGGCAAAGCATCTCTGATCTGAAGATTGACCCGACCAGCCCATGCTTTCTTGTACAGGTAGTCGCCGTCCAACTCGAGTCGGATCAGAATGACTACGCGAGCTACGCGCTGCTGGCCCACCTGGGCGCCACAAATGCGCAAACGTACCAGAGTAACCTGGACACGATCCGAGCGCGCACCCAGACGGATCTCCAGACGTTGAACACGTACACGGGTCTGGGCGGTACACCCGCCGCGCAATAGGCAAGGAATTCTTATCGTCCATGAGTAGCTTGCAGATCGGCGCGGTGATTATGCTGGGGGGCGGCGGCGAGTCGCCCCAGGAGCAGATGGTGCTGGCGGCACAGCGGGCCAGCGCGCTCGACCTGATCGACATCTTGCGCAGCCAGGGCGTCCAGCACATCGTCGTGGCCGCGCCGACCACCGATTGGCTGCCCGCCGACCTCGACGTGATCCGCGACGACGATGCCCTGGAGGAGCGCTTCCATTTTGGCAAGCGACTGGCCGATCTGGTCGAGCGCTACGGGATGGAGCCGGTGCTGTACTTTGGCGGCGGCAGCGCTCCACTGGTGGATGCCTCCGTCAGCGGGATGATCGTCGGGCTGCTGGATCGTTCCGGGCAGATCGGCGCATCTGGGCCAATGATTCCCTCACACATCGTCCTGACCAACAATCTGCATTCCAGCGATTGGGCCGCCATCAGCCGGGTTGGGGCTGCCCTGCCCGTGATCCGCGAGACGAACCGCGATAACAGCCTGGCCTGGCTGCTCCAGGAGAGCGGCGAGTATGACGTTCGCGTGCTGTCAGGCGTCCGTCCGGCGACGAGCATGGATCTCGACACGCCCAGCGATCTGGCGCTGATTGCACACCATCCGCAGCTATTGCCCCGCCTTCGCGGCGTTTTGGACGACAACCGACTGGATCGCATTCCAGTCATGGCCGTGATTGACATCCTGGCACGGGAAGGGACGACGGTAGCCCTCCTGGGCCGTGTCTCGCCGCTGGCCTGGCAGGCGCTGAACAAGGCCACGCGCTGCTGGACTCGCGTGGTGGGCGAGGAGCGAGGTATGGTCGCCAGCGGGCGAGTCGAGCAGGGGCAGGTGCAATCGATCCTCAATCCGTGGCTCAAGGCAAGGGGCTTCAAGGGCTTCTTTGAAGACCTCTCAAGCATGGCCGACGCCGCGATCTTCGATTCTCGCGTGCTGATGGCTGCGCAAAATGTTCATCCCGACGCCGCTGATCGCTTTGCCGCCGACCTGTACTGGCTGGATGCCATCCGCGATCCCTGGCTGCGCGACTTCACGCAGGCTGCCGCCGAAGCGCCCATCCCCGTGATTCTGGGCGGGCACAGCATTGTGGCGGGCGGGTTGTACGTCCTGGCCGAGATCATCCAGCAGCGATAGGCGGTGGGTCTTTTATGGGTGTTCAACGAATCGCGCCGCAATATCACTCAGTACGAGAAATTGCTACGGATATTGTAGGTAAGAGTATTAAACCGATGGCCCGTGAGGCAGGGTTCAAGAAGGTAGCCTTTAATTTTTACAGGAGAATTGGCGACCTTATCCAGGTCGTAAACATTCAATTGAACCGCTGGAATGTTGGGACGACAGGTGGTTTCTACGTCAATGTCGGCATTTCCTTCGATAAGCTGAGAGAACTCGCAAGAAGGCCCATTGATGAGAAACCACGTGGATGGGATTGGGATTTTAGCCGACGCATGGAACACTTTTGCCTCGAAGCACCCCAGGAATGGCTCATTGACAAGAATACTGATGTGGAAGCCACAGCAGCGGTGCTATCGGCTGATTTCAAGATTATATTACACAAACTGGATGAGATTACTTCTATCCAAGCATTTATTGAGAGCGATTTGGCAGGGGTTGGATCAGGTTATGGCTTGCTTGCCAAACTCTTTTATGTTTTAGATGATATGCCAGCATCTCGACACTGGTTACAACGCGAGTCAGCGTTTTTCGCTGACCGGCGCGGCGCGTCAATTCCAGAACTCATTGAGCGCTACCATTTTGATAAGTTCAAGGAAACTTGAATTATCCGTTAGATGCTTTCAGGTCAACGCTATCGCTTATAATTCTAAGCTGCCCTCAATCTCGGTTCATAATGATTAAATCGTAAGTTCGCGCTCACCCGCATAAAATAAAGTCGAAATAATTTCCCTCTTTGAGGGCGGCAATTCGACATTGTCTGATCCCAAAGAACCTTGAATGGAGCATTCGTCATGACTATCGCTGCTGCACCTACACAGGTCTCGCCACGCTACCAATTGCTCAACCAACTTGGCGCTGGCGGCATGGGTGTCGTTCATCGCGCCCTGGATCGTCTCAGTGGGCAAGTTGTCGCCCTCAAGCAAGTCACGGTTGATTCCGGCCAACTGCTGTTTGCTTCTCAGGCTGACACAGGGCATGACAGTCAGACCGTTCGGCTGGCCCTGGCCCATGAGTTCAAGACGTTGGCCTCGCTTCGGCATCCGAACATTGTCAGTGTGATAGATTACGGCTTTGACGCGCAGCATCAGCCCTACTTCACCATGACACTGCTCGAAAACGCGCAGACCATTTTGCAAGCAGGAGCTGAACAACCCGTTGAAGTTCAGTACGGCTTGTTGATGCAATTGCTTCAAGCGCTTCTCTATTTGCACAGGCGCGGTATTTTGCACCGTGACTTGAAACCCGGCAATGTGGTGGCGGTGAATGGCGAGGTCAAAGTGCTGGACTTTGGCTTATCAGTAGCACACGGCGAAGGTGGTGGCCCAGCAGGGACGCTGGCGTATATGGCCCCTGAACTGTTGGAAGGCGCCTCCGCCAGCGAAGCATCGGACCTGTACGCATTTGGGCTGATCGGCTACGAAATGCTGGCGGGGCGACATCCCTTCCG
>DATGFK010000552.1:0-6410 GCA_035309185.1 Aggregatilineales bacterium | reverse complement strand
GGCGTCTGCGATTGATCGCGGCTCTATGGTACGTATTCCGCTCGGCAACTCGCGTTCAGCGCGTGTCGAAGTGCGCTCAATTGCCCCTGACTCAAATCCCTACGCGACGCTCTATTCAGTTCTGAAAGCAGGTCTGGAAGGCTCGGACGCCAGGAAACCTGCGCGTAAACCTGCGCTGCTGCCGGATAACATCTATGACGCGATTGACCTGTTCGCCCGCAGCAAGTTCGCCAAGGAACTCTTTGGTTCGGATGTTCATGAGAAATTCATTGCGGTGAAGCGGGCATCCGCTGATCGCTGCCCCCGGCTGCTGGGGAACTTGATCAAGCAAAGCGAAATCCAATTTCACCATGAAGTCCAGAACCAGTTCCTGTGGAACGAGTTCTAAGGCGAAAAATCACCCCCACCCCTGGCCCCTCGCCCGAAATTGAGGAGAGGAATCGGCTCAATACTCCTCTTTCCTCGCAGGCGGGGAAAGGGGAGCGGTTCTCCCGAAATTCGTGACCAGTAATTCGAGTATCTTGCCGCGCCCGTCGGGTTTGCTATTGATTGCCCGACGGGCGCTGATCTTGTGGATGTGATAACCCTGATAGAGTTCGTAGATGAGCGGGGCGCTGGAATTGCTGAGCATCAGCAGGCAGCCACGCGAGTCCAGCGTCCTGAAGACCGATGCCAGCCGCCGTTGATCCTCACTGGAGAATCCGCCAGTTGTATAACTGGTGAAACTTGAAGTCGCGCTCAGGGGTTCGTAGGGCGGATCAAAATAAACGAGATCGCCCGGCTGCGCCAGGTTGAGCAGGACTTCAAAATCGGCCACTTTAAGCTGTGTGTTTTGAAGCGCACGGTTGGCCGCTCGTAATCCACTTTCATCGCATATCCGGGGATTTTTATAGCGTCCATAGGGAACGTTAAACTGCCCCTGCCGATTCACTCGGTACAGGCCGTTGTAGCACGTCTTGTTCAAGAAGATGAAGCGGGCTGCGCGCTGGACTGCACTGAGCGCTATTTCATCTTGTGCGCGAACGGCGTAGAAGTAGTCCTTGTCGTTGCGATGCTGCTTCAACTGCTGGATCAGTTCCTCAACGTCGTCACGCACGATCTGATAAACTTCGATCAGACGTGGATTTACGTCCAATAGGTAGCCGTTGGTGGGCTGGAGATGGAAAAACACTGCGGCGCTACCCACAAACGGCTCAAAGTAGCGTTGATAGCTGCTCGAAGGGGGGAAATGCGGCGCGAACTGGGCCAGCAGCGAATGCTTACCACCCGCCCATTTTATGAATGGACTGGCCTCGACGGATTCAACATTAGATGGAAGTGGTTGATGGCTCATCCAGTCGATTTTACTGTAAGGTGGGATAGACACAACCCTACCTTTGCCGCACCAGGCTGGCAATTGCAGTCTCCGGCGAGAGCGGCCCCATGTGTCCCGCCGAATCAATGGCGGCGATGGCTACCGTCGCATAGCGTCCGAAGCCCGTCCAGGTCAGCTCGGAAGTGGGCGCCGCCTGAACGGTAAAGATTTGATCGTAAGACAGCGACGTTGCCAGGCGCAGCGTCACCAGGTACATGACTGCGCCCTCAACCGGCGTCCAGACCAGCCGCAAGTTGGCCGGATCGTCCACGACAGGACGCAGTGCCAGGTCACTGGGCGGCTGTGGCCCGTCAGCCAGGACAACCAGGCTCGCCAGCGCCGCCCGCGTGGTCTGCATCAGGTAATCGGCTTGAACGGTGTCTACAGTGTCGCGGATGGTGTGTTCCCGGGACACATCCTCAATGCCCTGGATCATCCGCACGGCGGCGGTGTTGGCCGTGCTGAAGGATTGTTGATCGCCAAAGCGCCCCGTGCGATCCTCCGCCGATTCCAGGATCGGCTTGATGTCGGGGACATAAGTCTTGATGACCAGGGCTAACTGGCGGGCCAACTGCCGGGAACTGGAGTCGTTGGGTTCCGCTGAAAACAGCCGCAGCGTTTGCCGATCCGTCTCGCCGCTGGCGCCCACTGCGCTGCCGATGCTATCCAGGTTGATCATGCTTCGCACGTCTACGGGCGGATCTTGCGCCTGGATGTACTGTTTGACGAATGCGGCGCTGCCCTGTCGCCCGGTTTCCTCGCCCGTGAAGGCCACAAACAGGATTGTCGCCCGGTGCGGCTGCGGAGCCAGGATATGGGCAATTTCCAGCATGGCAGCCACGCCGGAGGCATTGTAATCCGCGCCGGGGCTGTAGGCCTGGCCGTTGGTGTAATCCGTGCTCATGGTGTCGTAATGTGCGCCGACGACGATCACACCCGCGCCGATGTCCGTGCCCTGGAAGGTGGCGATCACGTTTTGGGAGGCCACTGAAAAGCCGTTCCAGATGTATTTCACCGCCTGCGTCCAGATCGTGATCGGTAGTTGTGGGTTTTTATTTTTGAGGTCTTGGAACTGTGCAATCAGCCAGTCGCGCGCGGTAGAAATCCCTGGGGTGATTTGGGTGGTTTTCGAGAGGACGTGCCGGGTGTGCATGTCCACCAGCGACCCGACGCTAACCATCAGGCGGTCACTCTCCACCTGGGCAAGCATGGCTTGCAGGTCAGGGTCGGCGGGGATGTTGAGAGCGGCCTCGGCAGGCATCGAAGGGGTTGGCGTGATCGGGATGGGTTGCGTTGGCGTCGAGGTCGGCTGTTGCACTTCGAGCGTCGGTGGTGGGGGAGAAGACGACTCGCAGGCGAGAATCGCAAGCATCACCGCAAAGGGCAGCAGCCATAAACGGAGCCGCCAGGGCAAGCGGATTTGGCGCAGGTTCAGGGGCAACATAAAAGAATTGTACGGCGCTTTTTCCCTGCCCACAAGCCATTAATCTATTCGTGTGAGTCAGTACCTCGCAGTCCTGCCCTATCAGGTTTCCAAAATAAGCTGGCATTGTGAGACGCGGGCGGAGACACGGCTCCGCCCGGCTTAAGGATTTTCTCGCCGTAAGCGCCTAAAGGCTGTCCAGATAGCTGTGGTACATACCAACCACGTGATCCATCGGCGCTTTGTAGAATTCGTCTGGAGTCATCCCCAGCTTGAAGGGGTGCGGCGGCTGAATCCTGGGTTTCGTGGCAGCGAAATTCCGCAGCACTTCCGCGTGCGGTTTGAGAGAACCGTCAGGCCGCACCAGGCCAAAGAACCGCTCATGGCGCTGCTGATCGCAGGGCGGCCTGTCCCATAGTTCGGGCACGTAATCCGCGAAGCACCATAGCATGGCCCCGGTAGCGCCCACGCGAACCAGTCGAGGCAGCACGGCCTCAAGGTATTCAGCCAGGGCTTCTTCGGAGGCCATGAATTGCCTGCGCGGGCCGTCCCATGCTTCCCATTCCCACACGGAGGAGGGTTCGCCCGGCCCCGTGGTGCAGCCGCCAAACTCTTCCATCAACACCGGCTTGTTGCCCAATGCTTGGGTCAGGGCGCAGGTGAATGGCACAAAGTCCGGGTCAAGCGGATCGCGCGCCCAGGGCGTATACATCGGATAGGCGTGCATGACCGCCACGTCTGTTTCGGCAAATACGTCGTTGACCCGCAGTCCGGTATCCTCCCACACATCGGCGGTATGCAAGCCGCAGGTGACGGGGTGAGCCGGATCAAGGGCTTTGATCGTCTGAACCGAGTCATGTACCCACTGCCGTCCGGCCCGCGCCGAGGCGGGATGGGCAAACAGGTCAGGCTCGTTGCCCAGGTTCCACATCCAGATCGCATCGTGATCTTTATAGGCAGACACAACGGCGCGCAGCAGCCCGCTTTCCGCCGAGAGCGCGACGGGATCGCTGAAGGGGTTCCGATAGCTGCCCTGGACAACTTTTCCGCCACTGACAACCTGCCGGGAATTGGGCACGGCAGGCGTGCCGAGCAGCCAGCGCGGCGACCAGTTCGGCCCGCTCATGTGGCCGGTAAAGAAGGTCACGTCCAGCTTCAGACCGTGCTTCTGCGCGGCGTCGCACACTACGCCGAGATGATCCAGGCTGGCTGACGAGACCTGATCCGGCTGCGGCTGGAAATCTTCCCACAGCAGAAAGATGCGCACCACGTCCAGGCCCAGGCTGTGGATCATGGCGAATTCTTCGTCCACCTCGCTCGCGTCGAAGTCCGACCACCAGGACATGGCCTTACGGCGCGGCCAATAATTGACGCCCGTCAGGAATGGCAGCGAGTTTTCCACTGGCTTAATCTCCGATATTGAAAAGGGCAAGCTTTATGGGTCAGCCTAAGGAGGCAGAGCGAGTTTTTAGCCCCTCTCCCGTTGTTCTGGGAGAGGGGTTGGGGTGAGGGCAATCGGGCGCTGCGGAGTCCTTATGGTTGGGGCTGACCTGGGATAAATATCAGCGCCAGGATCAGCAGAATGTTAACGATGGGAACGAAGAGCAGCAGCGCAAACCAACTGGACAGGCCCACACTCTGAAGACGTCGGGCCACCGCACCGAGTTCCGAAACCACCAGGATCAGGAAGATGGGGATCATCGCGACGTATGACCAGTCCTCTTGCGGCCCGGACAGCAAGAATGACGTAAGCAGGCCGATTGGAATGTTGACCAGGATCATGTAGATGAGGAATTCGAGCCGGGTAAATTTGCCGTCGAAGCTGTAGGAACGGGTAAAGATGTTTAATGGATTGAGTGACGTTTCTTCCATCGTAATTTATCCTTCAAGTGAAGTGTAGGGGCGACCCTGTGTGGTCGCCCGTTTCTATCGCAAGTTATTTCTCGACGCCCGTGATGACGACGCCGCGCATGAAGAAGCGCTGCGCCAGGAAGAACATCAGCACGGGCAGGGCCATTGCCAGCAGCGATGTTGCCTGTACGAGTTCAGGGTGCGCGCCATAGGCGAAGTTGAAGACCTGCACGCCGACGGAGATCGGCTGGAAATCGGGCTTGCCCAGCAAATAGATCAACGGGCCAAAGTAGTCGTTCCAGGCGAAAACGAAGTGGAACATGCCCACGGCGACGATCACCGGCCACGACTGCGGGATAATCACCTGGAGCAGCACCTGTAGCGGCGAAGCGCCGTCAATCATGGCGGCTTCGTCGAGCTGGCGGGGCAGGGTCATGAAGTATTGCCGCAGCAAAAAGACGTTGTAAGCGTTGGCGAAGAAGTGCGGCACAATGAGCGGCAGCCACGTTCCCGTCCAACCGATCCTGGCGAAGAAGGCGTAGGTCGGGATCAACGTGACCTGCTGCGGAATGATGATCGTGCCGATCAGCACCAGGAACAGGATATTCTTGCCGGGAATCGGGAACCGCGCGAAGGCATAGGCCACGCAGATCGAAGACAACAGAGTCCCGATCATGCCCGTCAGCGCGATCACCAGCGTATTGCGGAACAGCAGCGGGAAGTTGATCTCATTCCAGGCCGTCACGAAATTTTCAGGGTGCGGCTTAAGCGCCGTGACCTGGTCGAGCGTGCGCCACTGTCCCTGCCAGGTGATCAGGCCCGCGCTGGGGTTGGCAGGGTCAATAAAGTCGCTGTTCTGGCGGTGCGCATTGACCAGCGCCCACTGCTTGGTGGTGCCGTCAGCCTGCGGGACGTTGTAGATCGAACACTGATCTTTCTGGCAGGACGTACCGCCGGGAGGATACGTATAGGTGATTGGCTCGACGGGCAGCACGACCCCACTGGCAGTGGTTGCCAGTTGATCGCGGCTTTCCAGGGCGACAATCAGCATGTTTCCGAAAGGCATCAGGTAGACCGTCGCAAAGATGATGGCGATCATACTCACCAGAGCCACTGCGCCGAATTTCCTGAGTTGAACACTGTAGTAAGGCGAGGTGTTCACCGCCTGCGAATAAGTTCCTGCGGCCATGTCTTATCTACTCTCCACTTGCGTAATAAACCCAAAGGGGTGCTGTTGCGAACAAGAGTGCCGTTGCTGCAAGTCCAATCAGGAAGATGATCCAGGCTTGCGTCGCGGCGTAGCCCATGTTGAAGTATTCAAAACCCGTTTTGTACAGGTATAGGTTCATAAACAGGGCTGCTTTGTTGGGGTCGCCGGGATTGCCTGCTCCGGCGCTGGTCATGACGTAGGGGATCGTAAAATACTGCATCAATCCGATGACGCTCAATACCAGGTTGTAGAAGATGACGGGCGAGATCATGGGCAGGGTAATTCTGCGGAATTGTACCCAGCCGTTGGCGCCGTCCACCTGTGCCGATTCATACAGTTCAGTGGGGACGCCCTGCATACTGGCGAGTGTCACCAGCATGGCATTCCCAACGCCCCACACGCCCACCATGATAAAAGCGGGGAATATCCAGTTGGGGTTTTGCAGATAGTTGGGCGGGTTGGCAATGCCGATCAAACGTAAGATACGGTTCAGCCAGCCGGAGTCGCCGTTCAGGAAGGCTCGCCACACGAATGCCGACGAGACTGCGGGCACCACGTACGGCATGTAGAAC
>DATGFK010000551.1:0-2228 GCA_035309185.1 Aggregatilineales bacterium | reverse complement strand
ATCAGGCGCTCGTGCAAGGGGGCGGCTCATCCGATTTTATTGGCTTTCTCAATTTTTCTGCCAAGGAAGGCGAAGGGATAAGCTTTACCAGCGGCTACACCAGCACTTCGGCTAGCAACGCCGACACACTCGCGCTGACAGGCACAGCAGCCTGGATCTACTGGGCGGCTGAAATCCTGGGCATTGCGCTTGTTGCAGCCTTCCAGGCGCGCAAGGGCGCTAAAGTTCCCTTTTGCAATACGCATAACCGCTTTCTTACCAGCGTAAACCTGGGCCGCGTGCCGCGCGAATCGGCGGATCAATTCATGGCGCATGCCAAAGCCAACAACTGGAGCGGCACCGCCGCGCTCATTTCGCCTGCCGGAACCAGAATTTCCTATCCATATCTAGCCGTCGTGGCGCAGAAATGCCCGGATTGCAACTCCAACAATGTGCCGCTCAAGGTCGTCCGCAAGATCAGTTCGCGCAGCAACAGCGACCGTATCGTGTACAAGGCCACGTTGACTCCCGCGCAATACGGCGATTTATCGGGGGCGCCACAAAACCCGATGTAGAACTAGAATCGGGCGCGGTATGGCTCCGGGAGCTGTTTTTCAGTTCGGCAGGCTATCTCCACAACATTATCGGGGCGAAATTGATTCATCAACTTTTGCAAGCCGCTGGCTCGATCTTTGCCGCCACGATCGGTCATAAGGATCTGTTCACTATACGAGGCTACATCCTCGACAATCCGTTCAAAGCGATAATAGGACAAGGCCACGGCATTGATCTGAGTTTGACCATAACCCTGATAAAACAGCCGTTCCTCCTCCTGTGCCGGGCGGGGGTTGGGAATCAGCCCACCGCCCACAAACATCAGGTCACGCTCTTTGGGCGCCAGAGTCAGGGTATCCCAGTCCACAAGATACAGGCGATTGTCCGCATCAATGAGAATGTTGCGTCCGTGAATGTCGGCATGGCACAAGACGAAGGGTTCGGATTGCGTCGCAAGCACTGACGCCAGTTGCTCGGCCCGCTGCACGAGATGGCTGATTTCAGCTTTTTTGTCGCGCAAGAATTCAGCCAGATCGGCTGCCACAGGATCGTCATACTGCCTCTCCTCCGCAAGTGTCTGAAACTGCCTGACCATGCTGCGCCACCGGTCAGCATAGCGTTCGCGCTGGATACGATCCGTAACCATTGGCGGCAGAGCAGCCGAATGCAGCGCCTTGAGTGCCCGACCAAAATCGATCCAGTGGCGGTCTAAAAGGGCGATGTCATAACCGGTATGCCCCTCGACAAAGGGGAAGACACACACCTTGAAGTTATCCAGGCTCGTCCATAATTGTCCTGAACGAGTTGATAACGGAGCAATAATCGCCGTGATATTCTGATCACGGAGAAGCCTGGGGACGACGACGGTCATTTCATCAAAGTCCCCGCTCCTCAGCTTCACAAAATAGGCAGAGGTCTCTCCCGTCTCAGCGCGAAAAAGGGCTGAATTTGCATCGTTACCAATCGGTAGAAACGTAATTTGTGTGGCATTCAACCCAAACTCTTCGCGTAAACAAGCCAGGAGTTGATGATCCTGGATGGCTGGTTTTTCAAGCATTGACTTCGCCTCCTGATCCCTTTGCCGGAATTAGTGACCACCAGGGAGGAGACACGGCTCCTCCCCTACAGAGTGGGGCCAGTCGTAGGGGCGGCCCTATGTGGCCGCCCGCGAAGAAATCAACCCGTGAATGGGCCAATCCTCATTGCGTTTTCCACGAGACCGGTGACCTACTCCTCTGGATCAATTGGTTCGGCGTAGTAGAAGCCGCGCGGATGGGCGTTCAGGAGCCGCCTGAAGACGGCATCGGGATCGCTGCGCACGCCCTGCCGCTGAAAGTAATCGCAGATTCGTTCGATATCCCGTTGCAGGATGAAGTGCGCATTGCTGTTGGTGCGGCTGTTCGTCACCTGCGGAAAGTCAATGATCGTGATGCGGCCCTCCCAGTAAAGGATGTTATAGGCCGACAGGTCGCCGTGGATCATGTCGAACTCTAGCATCAGATCGAGGTTGCGCAGCACTTCGGAGAATAGCCGCAGCGCTTCATCGCTGTCCAGGCGCACATCGTTGAGCAGCGGAGCCGCCATCTGGCCGTCGCCCACGTAGCCCATCAGGATCGCGTTGTCACCGGCGGCAATCGGCTGTGGAACTGCCGCGCCCGCCTCGTACAAGCGGCTCAACGTGGCGAACTCGTGCA
>DATGFK010000550.1:0-5759 GCA_035309185.1 Aggregatilineales bacterium | reverse complement strand
CGACTGCAACCAGGGTCATCTTAATCTTCGTCGCAGGTGGGAAGAATACGCCAGTCGCGAAGGTGGGCGCGCCCATGAAGATGCCTACGACCTCGGTGGGTGTAGGCGTAAAGGTGGCAGGAGCAGGCGTATCCGTATCAGGACGGCTGCTGGCAGTCGCCTGAATCTGTGGCTGATTAGGCGTGGGCGACAGGGCGACAGTTGCTAGGGCTTTCGGCAGGACATCAAAGCCGGTCAATCTCGGCCCATCAGGGTCGGGAGTCGGCGTTGCGGTTCCACACGCTGTAATAATTACCAGGAGCACAGGCCATAGCGGCCACATACGACGCTTGAGCATGGTCTTCCGCCAGGATAAACGACACGACTCTGATTGTACCGAATGCTGTCCTGTACGCTACCGCATGGCTGAAAGACAACCAGGAGTCGCTTGACTCCCGGTTTCTGAGAACCCTGTGCGGGTATTGAAGGGGTACTGATAGAGAACGTTTTCGTTGAAAAATCGTTCCGTACCCTGACGGGTATTGGTACCCGCTATTCTAACTCCTTAGGAATTATTCACCAGCGCTTCCAGTATGGGTTTCAATCGAGAGTCGGCGTTTTCGGCGCAATCCAGGTATGCGCGTGTCAGATCATGGGTGCTTTGCCCCGCACTGTTAACCATCAACGGAGAAAGGTTTGCTGTGCAGTCTTCAAAGCCCTTCGCGTAGGTTTCTGCTGTCTTGAGTCCTGCATCCAGGTCGCCGCCGTGAAGTACGTAGCTGTCGAAGGCTTCATACAGCCAATGTTCCAGCAGAATGTTGCTGACGGTCACACTGCCCTTGTCAAACATCGGAATCGGCACGGTATGCGGATCGCTCAGAATGGCTGCAATCTGGTTATAGAGCGCCATGACTTCTGGAGTTGTCGTAGATTGGAGCGTCTGGCTGGTCAATATGGAGCGGCGCACCGGCATGGTCGAGAAAAGCTCCGGGTGAGCGGCAATCATGCTGATAAAACGGTAGCACGCTTGCGGATTCTGCGATTGCGCGCTGATATAGGCTGTTCCCAGGTCGTATGCTAGTGCGCTGGATTGGCGGCCAGCCGGGAACAACACAGGCTTATCAATGCTGGCCCCGGGTATAGGTTTCTTCCCGGTGAAGCCGGTCAGGTAGCTCGGGTAAAGCGGTGTCGTTGGCCCCGGCAGAAGATTACTTGGATCGCTCAAATTACTGAGTGCCGCGTAACGCAGGTATCCGGCTTTGGCAAGGTCGAGCACCTGGCGAATCGCTGTCACCTTTGCAGCGTCGGAGAAGTTGATAGTTGGTGGAGTAGTGCGATAGTCAATTGGCACGCCACCATACGCCGCGATCAGCACCATCAGATAGGTGCCGTTGGTCGCACTATCCACGAAGGGCGCTTCTCCATCACCTGCTGCTTTGAGCGCCCGAAGCGAATCAGCAAACGACTCAACCGTCCACGTGTTGGTGGGCATCGGCAAATTAGCCTGGCGGAACTGCTGGCTGCTGTAACGCAGGATCAGCGGTTCAATGTCAATGGGGAGCGCATAGGTCTTGTTATTACGCTGCACCGCCAACAGGATATTCCCCACGAAATCGCTCTTGTCAAAGCCACGGTCGGCATTCAAGAACGGATCGAGGTTTAATACGGCATCGCCTGCCGTAGAGACAGCGTTGTTAGGTTCATAGAAGCAATCTGCGCGACTGGCCGCGTCCTGCGCCGTCTCGTACCCGGCCCGTAGTTCCACCGCGCCAACCTGCGGATCGGTCGATGTGAAGTCCTGGATGACACGATTCCATTGGTCCTGTGTCGGCAGCGGTTTGATATAGGAGGTTACGTCGAACTTCAGAACGACCTTTCCAGGGGCAACCGCAGGCGGCGCGGGTTCATTGATAACCAGTGCCTGCGTCGCTTTTTTTCCGTCAGCCGTCTTCAGATCGCTCACAGCACGTGCTTCCTCCGTTTGCAGCCCGGCTTTCGCACTGGTCGGATGGCTGATCCAGGTTGCATTCAAGTAATCCATAAAGCGCAAATTACTGTAGGAGAGGCCGTCGGATACCGCGCTATTCAGCATATCCTTGATCTCTGGGGCGAGAGTCGGTGAACTGATCATGGATACCTGCGCCTGACTCTTGAGAGTAGGTAACAAGCTCTTGAATTCTGGGCGTGTGGTCAGGAATTTGATCAGGGCATAGGAGAGATCGGCGTGCTGAGTCCCGGCGCTAATGGCAAGCCCGTCAGGCAGCAGAGCAGCCTTATTGCCCGGCAGCAACGACCAGCCCCGGCCCGGCTGGTTGAAATCTTGCGACCTGACGTCGCCGACGAACATGGCTGCCGAGTTCGTGTCGCCGCTGATGTCACCTTGCTGCTCAAGTTGGAAGTAGGCGTCCATCACCGCTTCAGCAACGGGTGTATCGAAATGCGGCATGGCCTGAGCGCTATTATCGTCGGTAACATCCGCGCCGATCAAACTTCGCCACAGCGCTTCACGGAAAATACGTCCTGAATTCGCAAATCCTGCTGCCGTCACATGTCCGGTGGCGTCTTTTAGTGTGAGTTTTTTCACTACGCTCACGAAATCGTCCAGGGTCCAGTGGCCGTCAGGATAGGCAATACCGGCCCTATCGAAAGCGCTTTTATCATAACTGAGCAACACAGGCACAGCGCCAATCGGAAGTGCCCACGTCCCGTGATCCCACTGATAAGCAGCCAGCATGGGCGGATAAAAATCCCTGGACTGGAATGACGAGTCACTCGTGATGAGCGGTGCCATATCCAGCACGTAGCCGCCGCGAGTCGCAAATGGAGTCAGGCTGAGGTTAAAGCCCTGGAATGCCAGAACATCGGCGGCACTGGCGTATTTCTGCAAAGCGGTGAAATACATATCAAGCCCGTCGGCAGCGTCGGAAAGAGGGTAGCTGTCGGCATCCACGACTTTTACGGTGACGCCTGGGTGAGCCGCTTCAAATTCCGAAAACAAGGATTGGCTGCTCTGATCGTCGCCTCCGCCGGGCAGGGCGATAGACAGGACAATGGATGTCTCTTGCGCAGCAATGGGCGAAAGTTGAACGGTTGACAGGGGCGGCAAAACCAGGGCCAGGGCCAGTATCAGGCTCAAACTGCGCCTACGGCTCATAGGACGGCGATTTTGCGCCGAATCCAGTATGCGGCGAATTCGCGCTCCCAGGTTGGATGGTTGTTCCAGAGCCAGGACTCCAGGCACTGCTGCTCGTATGGCCGGTTTCGTCCTGGTTGCGCGGGATATTTCAAGAAGGCTCGTCGCATAATCTGTGCTTCTTGTGCCGAAAACCAGTACCAGGTCATCGCAGGCCCGTTCTCGCTCAATGTTCAAATGCCGCAACAGTTTCCAAACCAGGGGATTGAACCAGTTTGCAGCAGCGCAAAGTAAGGCCAGCCATTGAGTCAGGTAATCCCAGCGGGCAATGTGCGCCAGTTCATGCAGCAGCACAATTCGGCGCTTTGCTGGATCCCAGTTGAGGGCATCGGCGGGTAGCAAAATGGATGGATGCCAAAGACCCCACGTAAAGGGTGGATCCATCTTGTCGGACAGGATCAATCGGATTTTGCGATGGATGTTCATTTGTGTTGCAAGTCCGGCGCACAACTCGGTCCAAGCTGGATCAACAATGACCAGTTCCCAACGCATGATCCACCACACGCGCGCCCCCTGGATGATCCAGCGGCCCATAACCAGCAATGCACCAACGAACCAAATCACAATCGCAACTTGAAAAGCTGATGGCGTCGTTGGCCCGGCAGGCAGTCGTGATCCGGCAGGGAGCGGATTCGTTTGGGAGGCGTTTGCGGTTAGAGCAGTTGTGCGGCTACTCGCCGCTGCGCTCCTGGACAAATTTCCAGGCGAAGATGGCGGTGCGCCAGGCAGCGGGGCTGCGCCCGATGAAAACAGCTTATCCATCCCTTTCTCAGAAGCTACTGAGTTATTGCTAACCTGGAACCGCGCCGGAAGCACTGGCAGAGTCCAGGTCGGGATCGCCAGGGTCAGCAAGGGTATCCCCAGGGCACTAATCACGGCCAGGCTGCACAGCCAGCTCCGAATTGAGGCTGAGGCACGCCGCAACAGCGCCAGACAGATGAAGGCCGCCAGGATCACAAGCGTCCCCTTTGCCCACGCACTGACCAGCAAAAGCAGCATTTTTTCATCGCTCATCCTAGCGACCCTCCTTCCTGGCCTGATCAATCAGTCGGAGCAACTCGGCGCGTTCTGCGTCAGACAAGTCGGGATTGTCCAACAACGCCTGCACAACCTGGCTGGCCGAGCCGCCGAAAAAAGTCCGCGTCAGGTAGGCCAGGGCGGAACGTCGCGCCCGGTCTACTTCCAGTGTTGGCCTGTATACGAAGCGAGCGCCTTCTGTGCGATGGTTCAGGTGGCCTTTTTCTTCGAGGATGCCCAGGAGGATGCGAATCGAAGAATTGCTGGACGGTTCCGGTAGTCGTTCGACAATCTCGGTAGCGGTTGCCTCCCCTAGCTCAAAGACTATATCCATGATCTGGCGCTCTCGTTTGCTCAACTGGTGATACAGTTCTGCGCCCATTTCGCCGTTATTCCTCATCATCGTGCAATATGCAAATAAATTTGCACTTCAATCAAAACTATATTCGAGGAACCAGATCATGTCAATAGCCAACTGTAAATTTCCTTACACTTAGTTCTGGCGGTCAGGAATTTTTGAGAGTATCATCGTCCCCGGACTGATTTGGGTGTGGACTTCTCGGCTTATTCTTGGCGTCAATCAACGACCTATGCAGAATTTTTTTGCGCGCCTGAGTACGCAGCGGCTGATGACAGCCGTTTTATTTGTGTTGATTTTTGCCCTGGCAATGCGCATTCCGGTTGATACGGACACCTGGTGGCATCTGCGTAGCGGCGCCTACATCCTGGCACAACACAGCATCCCCCTGACCGATCCATTCTCCTTTACGAGACTCGGCCTGCCCTGGATTGACCATAGCTGGGGATCGCAGATCGTGCTTTACGGCATCTACAGTCTATTCGGGGGACATGGGCAGCCCGGCGACAATGGCAATATCGGACTGGCTTTATATACCGCATTATTGGCAACCGGCGGCATGGTCTTTGTCTTCCTGATGTGTCCAGGTAACGTCTATTTGCGAGCGTTTATCGTGGCCTGGGCTGCTGCCGCCGCTGCGGTATTCTGGTCAGCGCGACCCCAGATGATGTCCTTTTTCCTGGGTACCGTCGTGTTGTACGTCGTTTTTCTGTACAAATGGCGCAAGGTAGATCGCCTGTGGCTGCTGATCCCGATCATGATTCTGTGGGTCAATTTACACGCCGGGTTTTTCATCGGGTTCTTGATCCTGGCTGGAACGATTGCCGGTGAACTCCTGGGGCGGTTGTTCGACGCCGATAATCCCGACGTACTATCCTGGTCGCAGATCAGGAAACTGGCGCTTATGACGGCACTGGCCTTCGCTGCCCTGGTTATCAACCCGAATACCGTTCAGATGTGGACTTACTCTTTTCGCACCATTGGGATCGGTGTCCTTCAGCAATACATCCAGGAATGGGCCTCACCGGACATTCATGGTCGTGAAACATGGCCTTTCGTGTTTATGCTTCTGGGGCTTATCGCCGCCGTTGGCCTTGGATCGAAGCGCATTGAATGGACAGATCTTGTTTTGACGTGCGGCTGGGGATTCCTGGCGTTGTATGCCGGACGGAACATCTCATCTTTTGCCGTCGTCGCCGCGCCAGTGTTAGC
>DATGFK010000549.1:0-4401 GCA_035309185.1 Aggregatilineales bacterium | reverse complement strand
GGGTATCTCCAGCTGAGAAAGAACGATGCCCGCATTGCGTATGGCATCGATATTGGCCTCCAGGTCCTGTGGAGTCACCTTGGAGTTAGCGCCGGGCGTCACGACGATGCTGTTTTCTCCGCTTTCCGAAACTAAAATCACCGCAACTCCCGACGTCCCATCGCTGGTTGCAACTCCATCGATATTGACACCTGAGTTTTCAAGATGCGATCGCAATTGCCAGCCGAATGCATCGTCGCCTAGGCGGCCAATCAGCCGAACGGGATATCCGAGCCGCGCGATGGCGACCGCTTGATTTGCGCCCTTGCCGCCGGGATGAATATGAAAGTCACTTCCGATCACTGTCTCGCCGGGCGCCGGAATCCTTCTGGCGACCGAAACAAGATCTGTGTTAATGCTGCCGACAACGACAATTGGCTTCTGACTAGGCAAGATGATTCTCCTTAATATGAAGATGAGTGGATGATTCCCGTCAAAAGAGCGGAGCGGCAGCAATGGCAGTCAAGCCGCAGAGAAAGAGAATGAACATCCAGGTCAGGTAAGCCTTCGCGCGAGATGGCGCCTGATGGAACTCTCGCCACACGAAGACACCCCAGCAGGCCGAAATCATAGTAGCCCCCTGGCCGATGGAGTAAGAAACAGCCGGGCCAACGATGTGGGCCTGGGAAGCGACAAAGTTGGCGATCGCACCGGTACACCAGATCGCCCCGCCCAAAACGCCCCAAACGTGCCATAACCCGGGCGCCTGATAGTATCCGGCCATTGATGCGCGGTCGCTGCCATCGAGTGGTATCCGCATCAGCAGGTAGTTAACGGGAACAGCGCAAATGGCCACGCCAAAGACAAAGAACAGAACTGCGGCATACGGGCCAGGAGCGCTCTCTCCAGCCATGGCCCTGGAAACAAACGGATAAAAACAACCCATCAGCACCCCGGCGATGAGGCTGATGACGATGCCCCGCTTGCTCATGGCCTGACGGCTGTTCTCACGCAGTCGGTACGCAACGGCATCAAAAACAATCGCCGCAACCACCAGCGCAATCCCGCCGAAGAGCAAGAATGAATTCCCCTGAGGAGCAATCACATAGCTGCTCACTGCGCCTATGATGAGCGCCAACCCGATGCCGATCGGAAAGGCAACCGCCAGCCCGGCGATATCGATTGCCGCCACCAGCAACAGGTTGGCAATATTGAAAATCGCTCCTCCGATCATGGCCAGCACAATCGAATGGGCGCTGCTTTGGCTGATATCCGCCAGGAACGATCGTCCCGTGCTGCCATAGCTCCCCAGCGTTAGTCCCCATATTGCTGCTCCTGCTATGAGACCGATCACGTAATCCCAGTAGAACAATTGGAACCTGAAGTTCGGGCAGAGCTTCAGCGTGTTGGCCCATGATCCCCAGCAAAGCATGCTGAGGATCATGAAGCCGAGTGCAAGAATGTAGGTCTGTGGTTGATACAATCTGTAACTCCTCCGAGATACCCTCGAGGCTGAACGCCGCCTGTCAGATCCGATAGGCGCGTGGGTTCAAAATGAGAGCTTGACGCCTAACTGCATAATGCGGCCTTCTTTTCCACTCAGCGCCTGGCCGAAGGGAACCTGATTGCCGCTGCTATCAAAGCAAAAAGGGTCAGTACTGCAGACGCTGGACCATTGCGTATGATTGAAGGCATTGAAGAAGTCGGCGCGAAAGTTAGTATCGAAGCGATCCTGCAGTTTGAAATTCTTCGCAAGCGAGGCGTCCACGTTCAGTTGCCCCGGACCCCGAATCTCTCCAGTAGACGATTGGCCTTTGACGTAATTGCCGGGAATGGTGAACGCTGTCGTATCGAACTGGCGGGAAAAGCTCTTGTCGAAGTGTCCAATGTTCGGATTTCTTACGGTGGTGAGTAGGTCCGGGCCATCATAATCAAACGCACTTGACCCGGTTCCGTTGTATGGTGTGTAGGTGTTCCCCGACTCGAAATTGGCGATCGAGCTAATCTCCCAGCCGGTAGCAACAGTCTTGATTGCCTTCGGCCAGGACGTCCCGTAGACAGGCTGGTAGATCCCTGAGAGCAGGAAGCGATGGCGATGCGAAGTCGGAGACTCTCCCCTTCCAAGGCCGGGATGATAATCCCATCCCTGTCTGTCACTCACGGTCTTGCTGAACGTATAGTGCGATACGATCTGCAATCCCTTTGACATGTGTCTTTCGTACTCCACAACCCCCGCGTGGTAGAACGAATTCAGACCAGGATGATTGACGTAAATTGTCCCAAACGTTCCGTAATTGTTAGGGCGTGCGGCGTTGAAAGCATCCTGCGATGCCCACCCAGCCTGATAGGGAGCAAGGTTCTCGGCGTACGGGTAAAAGCCCTTCCTTCCCTGGGCACCCAGATACTGAATTTTGAGAACGGAGTTGGCGCCCAACTCCTGCTGTACATCCGCTTCGAACCGATGGATATAGGGAACTACCGCTGAGTTCTGGTCGAATGTGTATGCGTTTTGAAAAGCTCCGACAGAGAATGTTCCGGAGCCCGGCCCGGTACTAATAGGAAAAGTACCGGCTGGGACAGAAGGAGCAGGCTGAAATATCTGTGAGACGTGCAAGTAGGGTGTATCTTCAGGAACGCCGAATCTGGCGTTGGTCAGCTCGTCTCCGGTGAAATATCCAGGGATGCCCGTCAGAGCCTGCTGGACTGCACCGCCGATTTGTGCGGCGCCACCGTTATAAAACAGTCCATACCCAGCCCTGGTTACGAGCTTTGGACTGACTTGATATGCGATGCTCAGTCGCGGGGCGAAATAGTGCTTGTTAGCGCTAAGAAAATGCTGGGGCACACCGGGCGCCAGGCCTGGTATTTTCAGCTGCCAGCCCGGGACCGACTTGTCGACCAGGGCGCAACAAAGGTCGTTCGCCGCATAGATGGGTACGTTGACATCGTAACGAACACCGGCGCTGACAGTCAGTTTCTGCGTCAGTTGAAGTTTGTCGTTCACATATGCGCCCCAATATGGAAAGAAGACATTCAGCAACGGCGCCGACGGTCCTCCCGTGGTGATGTCGAATCGTTGATGTATGATCCTCGGCAATCCGAGTACCACATCGGCGTAGCCATCTCCACCTGCGCTGTTATCCGCGGTTCCAGCTTCAGAAAACGCCTGTTTAGGCTGGGAATAGTCCGATACGTTGAACGGGCCGCCGAAGGACACCGAACGAACGTAATCGAAATCCCGCTCGCCCTTCTTGAAATAGTTCATTCCGAAGGTCCAGCTATTGTGACCGTGATTCCATGTGACGTTATCTGAAAATTGGAGACTCGTAGCTTCATTGCTAAAAATCTCATTGAATCCAGGCGATGTGTATCCGTAGATATCTAACGCAAGAACACCTTGCGTCGGACCCTGGCCCGTGTTCTGAAATATCTGATTGAACGGGTTCGCGGAACTGTTTAGTTGTGCGAGTTGCGAGGGAGGAACGGTGACGTACTGGCTGTCGCCTATTCCAAAAATAAATTCATTCGTGAGGTTGGGCGTGAAGATATGAGCGTCATTCACCGTGAACAGCTTGCCGTAGTCGTAGAGATTCGGCGTGTACAAAGGGAAGACTCCGCCCAGATTTGAGTCTGTTCCGTTTGACCAGTCGATCGTGAAGAACAAGTTGTTCTTCTGGCTCACCGTAACGTCAAAGCGGCTGTCGAATCGATAAGAACTCGCATCGTGCTTGGCAGAGGTGACATAGTTGAATCCTGCGGTGTTTGGAACATTTGGCGTGGGGAAGAGCGCAGAGATTGCCGTTGAAGCTGGATCAACCAGTGGAGAGCCGTCGGGTTTCGTCGCCAGATCCATCCTGTTGCCGGGTACTGGCAGACGGTGACTCAGGCCACTCGCATCGTAGGTAGTTGTATACGGGTTGTAGAGTTGCGTCGGGTTCGGACCGGCCAGTAATTCACTGAAGTCTCCGGTTCGTTCCGCGAGGCTCGGCACAAGAGCGCTGGTATTCGGAAGACCATCACGCTCTTCTTGACGTTCATAATTCGCGAAAAAGAATGCACGATGCCTGAGAGCTTCAAATAGGTGTGGGATCACGATGGGTCCGCCGAGGTTACCCCCGAACTGGTTCCTACGCAGACTTTGCTTATTGAGCAGGCCCAATGCCTTGTCGTACGGATTGCGGGCATCGAAAATGTCATTTTCCAGGAACTCAAACGCCTCCCCGTGGAAAGCGGATGTTCCTGCCTTGGTCGATACGGTCAACGCGGAGATATCGTGCCCATTCGCTGCATTGAAATCGCTCACTTGGATCTTGGCACCCTGAATTGCCTCGGTGGATGGCGCAAAGGTCGGCGATGCGCCGTAATTGGCCGTAGCATTGATCCCGTTTATGTAATAGCCATTGTCCGACTGGCCGTTGACCT
>DATGFK010000548.1:0-6127 GCA_035309185.1 Aggregatilineales bacterium | reverse complement strand
CACCTTGCGGAGCAGGTCGCCGCGCGTGGGAGCGGGAGTAGCCGCCCAGGTGGGAAGAACGGCGCTGGCGGCATCAATCGCCGCAAGGGTCTCTTTTGCGCCACACTCCGGAACATCTGCCAGCTTTCCGCCGGTTGCCGGGTTTGTGACCGGGAATGTCCTACCGCCTTCAGCAGAACACCAGGCCCCACCTATGAAAGCCTCATAAACGACGCCGTGAAGTGTTTCTTCAGCAATCCTGTCCGCATCAAGCGTATTTTGCATCGTCGTCACCCCTCAAACTTGCCAGAACAAACTTCAGTTCCGCAGATTCTAGCACGCCGCGCCGATCGATCATCATGCCTCTTGTTGCCGGGTTACGTGTGGCTGTCCGTAGATACTTCATCCGAGGACGCGGGCGCGCCGCCTTCTTCCAGGGTCTTCTTGAACGATGCCGCAAACAGCGTGAAACTCTTAAAATCAATGGGTTTGAACATAATGCGATTGGCAACATCGTGGAGTTCGCCGGTAATTTGAGGGCCGTGTGAAGTCATCACAATGACAAACAACTTCTCAAAGCCAGGTTTGGCGCGCACCTGGGAAAGTACCTGGTAGCCGCTCATGCCTGACATATGTAAATCCAGGATCATCATGTCGAAATGGCGTTGTTCAAGCTTTTGAAGCGCGCTTTCTCCGTCCTCAGCTTCTTCGACCTGGTAGCCAGTCTGTTCAAGAATGGCGCGGCAAATTTCACGGTTAAAGTCCTGGTCGTCAACGACGAGTGCCGTTGGGGTAAACTTTGTTTCTGAAGAAGACGCCTGCATCTGCTCAATCCGCTTTTTTGATCACCTCTGAACGGTTAGACGTAAAGTAACGTAATTGCAGACATTTGACAATATTTGTGCAGGGGCATTTAGCACATATCAGGCATTTATCCAGGCCTTTCCAACTCCGCAAAGTCTATATCGCAAATCTAGAGGGCCGGATATACTGGCTTATTTGAATGGGCTTTATATCGGAGGGTTTACCCTGACCTCGCACAAGATTCCACGCTTCGTCTGCATTGTGGGCCTGATTCTGTTGTTAACGCCCACTGCCGCCATTCCAGCGCTCTCAGATGGCGGCTCAAACGCTGACTGGCCGATGTGGGGTTACGACCTTGCCAACCATCGCTATAATCCAGGTGAGATGATGCTCACGCCTGCCAATGTTGGCAAGTTGCAACGAAAATGGACGTTTGCCTTCCCGAATACCGGGATTGCCTCGACGACGCCAACGGTAGTCGGCGATACGGTTTATGTGGGTAGCTGGAACGGTCATGTGTATGCCCTGGACACTACGACAGGTACGCAGCGTTGGGATTTCAACACGAGCATGACCGGTAAGGGCGCGGCTGTCCGGGTTGGGATCGTCGTGGCGCATGACCTGGTGATGTTTGGTGACCAGGCCGGGCGCTTTTATGCCCTGAACCGCGCTACCGGTGTTCCAGCATGGCTCCCGCAAACGTTGGACAATCATCCCCTGGCGCAGATCACAGGCTCGCCCGTCGTTTATGGGGATCGCGTATACGTCCCGATGTCTTCACGTGAGGAAAGTGCCGCCGCCGACTTCAACTATGCGTGCTGCACGTTTCGCGGAAGCCTGACGGCCCTCAACATCAGCGATGGCTCCGTAGCCTGGCGATTCTATACAGTGGATGAACCAGAACCGACAGAGAAAAGCTCGACAGGTATCCAGCACAGCGCGCCAAGTGGGGCGGCCATCTGGTCAACACCCTCTATCGATCCGGAATCTGGACTCATCTATTTGACAACCGGCAATGGGTATTCTAACCCTGCTGCGTCTAACACCGATGCCATCCTGGCGATCAGCCTTGCGGACGGTACATTGCGCTGGTCAAAGCAGGTCACGCCGGGCGACTGGGCCAATGATGGTTGCCTGCTGAATCCACCAGGGCCGAATTGCGCTGGGACGCATGGCAAGGACCTTGACTTCGGCGCATCGCCCCTGCTCTACATGATCCAGACGGCCAACGGCCCCCACAAAATCGTTGCCGCCGAGCAAAAAAGCGGGACACTGTATGCCCTCGACGCGCTCACGGGCGAACAGGTTTGGCAGCGTGGCGTGGGCCTGCCAACCTCCTACGCCTGGGGCATGTCCTACGACGGTCAGCGCCTTTACGTAAGCGACAACACCTTCCAGGTCAATGGCGGAGTTTACGCGCTTGACCCGGCATCGGGCAAGGTCCTGTGGCACAGCGGCCCAATGCAATGCACACCCGGCGCCAAACAAATTGCCGCTGAGTGCTGGTCAGGCTTTATGGCTGCGGCGATCAGTACACCAGGATTGGTCTGGATGGGTTCGATGGATGGGCAGGTGCGCGCGCTCGATTCCGCCACCGGGCGAATCCTGTGGCACGCCAACACTACCGGCGATATCATGGGTGTCAACGGGCAAAAGGGACATGGCGGCTCGATTGGCCCCAGCAACGTCACTGTTGCCAATGGGCAACTGTTCGTCACTTCAGGTTATGCCGCGTGGACGAGCCGGATGCTTGAGGGCAACGTGCTGGTCGTTTACGGGTTGTCTCAGGGCCAGCTATTCTAGCTGCAAATCTGCCACTTTGGACAAAAAAACTGCCCCGTCCTGAGGAGGGGGCAGTGAATGTGAGCTAATGAATAAGCTCTAGGGGCTAACTAGCGGCTGATGTCTCGGCGCTTTCCGCGTTTTCCGTCTTCGGTGCGGTACCAAGGCTCATCACCTGCACGGCCTGAGGCCCCTTGCCAGTCTGCTCAATACTAAACTCGACTCGCTGGCCTTCTTCTAGGTTTCGGTAGCCTTCGCCCATAATGGCTGAATAATGTACGAATACATCCTTTTCGCCATTATCAGGCTCGATAAAACCATAGCCCTTTACGCGGCTGAACCACTTGACGGTACCGTTGGTACGATTCTCGGACATTGGGTGAAATTCCTCCTTACACCCCACTTGGGCAGTATGGCCTCTCGGGACAACAAAAACATGGGCCAGGATCGTTTACCCGGGCCATACCCTGGATTGCTAACTGTACTGGAAATGTACGAATAGGAAGACCCATGTTTACCAGTTGGCTCACTGTATCATACAGTAATTCAATTGTCAACTTGGAGATGAGACTACGACTTGATTCGTCTTGATTAATAATTTGATAGGGGAGGATGATTTTTCGTGGGCCAATCCATTTCTGCCGAACGCTTATTTTCACTTTTTTTGAGTGCGGGGCGGCTGAATATGTATTGCTGATCATCAAAACGTTTTTCTTGCGCATATTCCTTAGGTCGCTAAGCGCAGGAACGTTTGTTATCATCATCGAAGAATTTCGGATACTTGGTTAATGGATTCAATGCACGCCAATCTCGTGCGATTGTATGGTTGAGACAAGTAACCGCGCCAGGCTTGCCTGGGTCGTGTTGTGCTGCACAGTCGGGGCGGTGTTCTTGTTCTATTTCGCAGCAGGCCATCTGACAGACTCTGCTTATGCCGGCGTGGAAGCACCGATCATGCCGCTCGATGACGCCTACATTCACTTCCAGTATGCGCAAGCCATCGCCGAAGGCCATCCTCTCCACTACAACCCCGACCAACCGCCAACGTCCGGTGCGACCAGCCTGCTGTACCCGGCGATCCTGGCAGTGGGCTACATCCTGGGCTTTACGGGCCAACGGCTGGCGTGGTGGGCATTAGGCATCGGCACCGTGTGCTGGCTGCTTTCGACCTGGCTCGTATACCGGATTGCTGCACGTGAGGGAACGGTTGCAGCGCACTGGATCGCTTTAGGCATTGCAGTCTCTTTTGCTCTCAGCGGATCGCTGGCCTGGGCTTTCATGTCTGGCATGGAAACCGGACTGGTCATTCTATCCATCTTGCTGACACTGTGGTACACGCTGCGCAACGATTTACGCGGCGCAGCACTCGCCGGAGCCTTTGCCGCACTGCTCAGGCCAGAAGGTGCAGTTATTGGAATCCTCGCGGTTGTATATCTGGCAGGACACAGACGTGGCGGATCTGTTGGGCGATTCTTATCTCCAAATATTGGCTGGTACGGTCTCCCAGTATTAGCAACATTTATCCAACCGGTGATCAATGCCGTCCTGACGGGATCGATCACGGCCAGCGGTCTGCAAGCCAAGTCATACCTGTACAATGTGCCGCCTGACCTGGGCCTCATGGCGAGCAACATCGCCGCGACGGCAATCCAGACGGTGCGCGAATTATTCACCGGAGTCGGTGCAGACGATGGGCTGTATTTCGCATTTATCCTATCGTGGTTGGCAGGTGCTGCCATCCTGATAGGGGCGCGCCGGACGTGGCGCTCACGCCGCCTCACGCCGGAACTACTCATCCTGGGCTGGCTGCTCGGCCTGCTGGCAGCAGTTTCGACGCTGGAAACTGCGTTTTGGCAGTTCAAGCGCTACCAGCAGCCTATCATTGCCCTGCTCTTTCCACTGGCGGGCTGGGCGCTTGGGAAGCTGAATCGGATAGGCTGGCGCCGACCGGTCGTATTTGGTACGGCGCTTTTATTGGCGATCCTCCTGGTCGGTTCGGGAGTTACGACCATCAATTTTGCGCGCTATTATGCCGACAACGTCCATGAAGTGGCAGCCAGCCAGCTTCCAATGGCATTATTCGTCGCGCAAACGCTGCCGCCGGACGCCACCATCGGCGTACATGACATCGGCGTGATGCGCTACCTCGGCAATCACACGACCTATGATGTGGTTGGCCTGACCACGCCCGGCGAAGCGCGAGCCTGGAGAAATGGCCCCGGTTCCGTTTTTGAGCAAATGAAGGACAGCCCCTGGCGGCCCAGCTACTTTGCCATCTACAACGATGCGCGCGGCCTGACCTACCTAGCCCAGACCGATCTCTTCAAGAAGCCGCCGCTGGCTGCCTTCCCTTCGACCAGTCCGGTGCGCAACGTCGCATCGGCAACCGACAGCGGCCAATTCGTCTACAAGGCTGATTGGGCTTACGCGGCCTATGCTGCCCAGCCCTGGCAGCCTTCGTCGCTTCGTGCGATCAGAGGCATGAACCTGTCTGACAGCGTGAATGTGGCCGATCTGACCAGTGAGGATAGCCATGCTTACCGCTGGTGGAACACGACCAATCCACCTGGCTTTCCCACCGAGGTGTATCAGCAGCAGTACGTTGCCTGCCAATCGCCGCAGGGCAATCCCGGCTGTACCATTCTGGACGGGGGACGGCTGATCACAGGCGGCGAAGAAATGATGATTGCGACCTCGCCGCGGCAGGATATGATCTGGATTACACGTGTACATCCAAGAGATGCCGCATCCTTGTCGCTTTTTGTGAATGGAACACACGTTAGCAACCGTGTTATTCCGCCCATTCCGGGCCAATGGCTCGAAATTGACAGCTACATCCCCGGCAAGTTGATAGTAGGGACGAAAACCCTTGTCCGGGTCGAGGCAACTATCAGCGATCCCGCCGATCATTATATGCCCTACTATCACTGGTTTTACCAGGGCGCTTTCCAGCCTAATCAAGATCAAACACTTCCTGCATATTCGGCGATCTTCGGCAAAGCAATCCTACTGTCGGGCAGGGCTTTGTCGTATAATCCTGAGAAACGGGCACTCGCCGTGAAGTTGGCCTGGCAGTTGGACAGCACGTCGGACGTGAACATTGGCGATGCCAAAGTCTTCGTTCATTTGTACGACCAAACCGGGAAGCTCGTAGCGCAGTCGGATGGACGGCCGAACGAGGGGACGCTTCCGCCAGGCAACTGGTTGCCAGGAACGCTCCTGGATAACCACGTGATCAACGTACCACCAGATGTTGGGCCGGGAACCTACCGCGTGGCAATTGGCCTGTATGATCCGGCGCACCCGGACGTTCGGCTGCCGGTAGTGGGCGATGGCGCAGATTCCGATGGGCGCTTATTTATTGGGATGCTAGAGATTCCCTGACATGGACGAACTGGACGTAATCAAGGCGCTTCTTGAAGCGCAGGAGAAAGGGCTTCCAGCAGCTCTGGCGACGGTAATCCGGACGCAAGGATCGATGCCGCGCCACCCTGGCAGCAAGATGCTGGTCTGGGCGGACGGACGGATCGTCGGGACAGTCGGCGGCGGCGAGATGGAACAT
>DATGFK010000547.1:0-5580 GCA_035309185.1 Aggregatilineales bacterium | reverse complement strand
CAGCCACACCGGAACCATCTCCCGGCCCGCCAGGGCCAGGGCCGCATTGGTCACAATCGGGCTGGCCGAAAGCGTAAAGAGATCGCCGAGAGAACTGGTTGACTGGTTGATGATCGCGGGGTGATAGGTGGTGGCGTAGTAAGCGTAAGTAAAGACGCTGTACAACGCGCCTAAAAGCTGCATCGCTATAGATAGCAGTGCGAAGGCGACCACCGTCACGGCCAGCCACAGTCGCGTCCAGGCTGCTTCTACGAGCGGCGCCAGCCACAGCGCCATCAGCGGGAGCGCCGGGATCAGAAAGCGCGGCCCCCAGCCCAAACCGCCATCCCAGGCCCACCACGAGGCAAACAACGCGACCTGCGCAGCAACCGTCGCCAGGCTGATCCAGGCAAACTCGGCGCTGCGGGCGCTGGTCTTGCGCAGCATCACCCAGCCAGGGATCGCCAGCAGCAGCACAGGGCTGTACCAGAAAATACCCCGGTAGGGACTGACCAGCAGGGCAACAAAGCCGGTCAGAAACGGGTACGTAAAGCCTTCGCCCTGCCCAAAGTGATAGCCTGTGTCCAGCGGACTGCCAAAGCGCAGGAGGTTAAAGAGGGCGAGCAGCGCCGCGCAGCACAGGAGCGGCAGGCCGAACCACAGCAGCGCGCGGATCGGTTTCTTCCAGCATAGGGCCAGGGCGGCCAGCGGAAGGAGGGCCGCATAGATCGCGTTGGAGCCTATCGCCAGCGCCAACATCGCCCCGCAGATGAGGCTGTCACGCATCCGGCCCGATTGGCGGAAACGGTAGGCAAAAAAGGTGGCGCAGAGGATAAACAGGCCGCTCAGTGGTTCCCCGAACAGGGTGGACGTGTAGGCAAAAGCCAGCGTACCCAGGCCGAAGATCAGCGCCACCACAAAGGCTGTGCGTTTCTGGTAGCCGAATTCCAGCACAACGCCGAACAGGATCACCGCTGTGAGCGCCGTCACCAGCGCGTTGAACAGCATCGCCGTGGCCTGGACACTCAGCCAGGGCAGCTTCTCGGCCAGGAAGACCAGGGGCAGTAATGCGATGCTGGTCACTGGCCCTTTTTTGGCGTACAGAGCGCCGTCTACGCCGCGAGTGCCAAGCTGACCAGCGCTCGATACCTGGTCATTGCCCGCTGCGATCTCATCCATGTCGAAGGCGCCGTGCTGCACAAAGGAAACGCTGGTGGCGAGGATCGCTTTTTCGTCAATAACTTCAGGGGCGTCAATATAGACCAGGAGGTAGGCACACAGCAGCACACAGCAGAGACAGAGTTTCATAGGCGGCAAGCACATTGCTTTTTGCAAGTGAACCCGCCCATACTCTACGTAGTAACTATGGAAAACTTATGAATGAGCGATCAGTGACGGCCCGCCATAAGCCGGATATTAAGTCCTTTTCAGCAACCGCCGATAGAGCGTGTCGGTAAGGGCTACACTGCGGGCGATCCCGTAACGCTGCGCGACTGCCTCACGCGCCGCCTGCGCCCGTTCGCCCGATCCGGCGTCCTTTTGGGCGTTCAACGCCGATAGAATCGCCATCGCCAGGGCATCGGCATCCCCCGGCGGAACGATTGCGCCGAGTTGCCCGCCATCTAGCAGATCGCCCACGCCGCCCACGTTCGTCGCTACGACAGGAACGCCCGCTGCCATCGCCTCGATCAGCGAGACAGGTAGGCCCTCGTTGTCCGAACTCAGGACGAGGCAATCCAGGGCGGCATAGGCTGGCAGCGGATCGGTGGCCCAACCGCAAAAGCGCACCCTATCCGTAAGGTTCAGGGCTTGCGAGAGGGATTCCAGTTCGGCGCGCCGCTCGCCATCGCCCACAATGGCGAAGTACGTCTGTGGCAGGTTATCCGCTACGATCCGCGCGGCGTGCAAGAATAGACTGTGATTCTTGATCGGCACCAGTCGCCCCACGATGCCCACCAGCGGCGCATCGCCGGGGATGGTCTGCGCCTGGCGGAAAGCGATCCCCTCAGGCTGATCGTGCCCCTTGAGCGCCAGGAGCCTGTCCAGGTCGAAGCCGAGTTCGATCACCTCAATGTGATCGGCGGGCGTGACGTGGTAAGTCTCGGCCAGTTCGCGTTTGAGGGCGTCGCTCAGGGTGATGATCCGCGTGGAAAGCCGCGCTGTGAAGCGTTCCAGCACGAGAAAAACGCGCGTTTTGGTCTTCCCGAAGTAGCCCGCGAACACGTGCCCGTGAAAGGTATGCACAATGACCGGGACGCCGCTCAGCCAGGCAGCCAGCCGCCCGACCAATCCCGCCTTGGCGGTATGGGTATGCACCACGTCAGGCCGCTCCTGGCGGATCAGCCGCCACAGGCGGTAGGTAGTCAGCAGATCGCCCAGCGGCGAGATTTCCCGGCCCAGGCTCGCCAGGATCGTCACGTCGAGGCCCTTCGCGTCTGCGACGTAGCGCATGTCGCCTTCGTCTTTGCCGACCACGCCGCACACGAGCTGCGCATCGTATCCGAGTTCCCGTAAATGCGACACCAGTTCGATCACGTAAAGCGCCGCGCCTCCCACGTTCAGGCGGGCGATAATGTGCATGACTTTGATTGGTTTGTTGGGATCAACTGCCAAGCGGGTTCCCTTTCGGCTCTGCTGCGATGTGGATCAGGGGCAGATTATAGTCAGATGTAGGGCAAGATGTAGTAACATAATCCATGTTCACCACATATTAATTGGCGTTAACCATACCTCGGAGAAATTGTATCTGTGACAAGAAAACCAGGAGTTTTGGGCCTAATTATTGCTTGCATGTCTGTAGCAGTGCCCGCATTTGTAGTCGCAGGATCCTGCTTGGTTCTTTTGAATGTTAACCTGGGCCCCACAGCCTGCTGCGGATTCCCACGATTTCCTGATGAAATCGCAGAATACACGAGACAACTTACAATCACTTTTGGTATTGCAATCACTATATCTATCCTGGCTCTATTTGCAGCAATCCTATTATCGAGATATAAGCGCCTCGGACTGTTTTTGGCAGCCCTCACATTCGGGATCGCGGAAACTCGTTTTATTGATGTCGAAGGCACGGGCCAGGGCAGCCTACTCGACATTTTCGCCATTTTGGTGGGTGCAGTGGCACTTACTTTCATTGCTATCTATTTAATACACACGCCAGAAAAGACTTTTTTTCAACTGAAGATCAACGCAATCAGCCCTGCCCGGTTTGGGTATAAATGCGCTATAATGCGCGGACTCGCAAACTTACATCAAGCATCGTTATGTCCGATCACAAGAATTTTGCAGACCTTATCCTGAGATTTTTGCGCCGCCACGTCTTCACCCGCGAGAACCTGTGGGTGATCGTCGTCGCGGTGATGCTCCTGGCGATCCTCGTCCTGGGGACGATGGGCGTGCAGCCCCGCTTTGTGTACAGCGGATTCTAGAGCGTGATGCCCATTGCCTACATCCTGACCGGCTTCGCAGGGCTGGCCCTGGCGTTCGTCACCTGGCGAAAGGTTGGATCGCAGGTGCTGCGCGCGGCGCTGGTCGTGATCGCGGCAGCGGGCCTCAGCGTGATCCTGTCGGGCAATTTACTGTCGGCGGCACTGATCGGAGTCGATCTGGCGCTGATTGGCGGCACGTGGACGTTGACACGCGGCGAACGCATGAAGTCGCCACTGGGCCTGGCCTGGATCGGTCTACTGATCCTGGCGCTGCTGATCGCCAAGCTGCCGCCCTTGCAGGCAAGCCTCGGCCCGGCGGTGTGGATCGGCGTGTCGTATCTGATCTTCCGCCTGATCCACGTAGCGCTGGATGCCCGCCGGGATCGACTCAAGGGCGAGACGCTGCCCGAAAGCATCGTCTACGCCCTGCACCCGACGACCCTGGCCGCCGGGCCAATTGATCGAATCCAGCACAGCGTCGCCGAACAGTGCGCCGATCCGCGTCCGCCCGCCCCGGAATTCTCCGAGGGGCTGTGGCGGCTATTTATCGGGTTGTTTAAGAAGGCAGCAGTAGCGAATGTGCTGTACGCCTTCATCGCCCAGCACGACATGGCCCGCCAGCCCGACCAGCCGACCCTGGTAGCCTGGCTGTGGCTGATCTCCTACGCGCTGTATCTTTATTTCGATTTCGCCGCCTACAGCGACATCGTGATCGGCGTGGGGCGCATGATGGGCATCCACTTGCCAGAGAACTTCACGAACCCCTACGCGCAATCGAACCTGGCAAAGTTTTGGCAATCCTGGCACATCACGCTGACCAACTGGCTGCGCGATTACATCTTCTTCCCGATGAGCCGGGGACTGCTCAAGCGTTATGGGCAGCAGCGGGCCGCGCCGATCCTGCTGGCGAGCCACGTCACGACGATGGTGGCCTGCGGCCTGTGGCATGGACTCGGCACGGGATTCGTCGCCTGGGGAGTCTGGCACGGGCTGGGCCTGTTCGGCTACAGCCAGGTTCCATCTCTGCGGCGACGCTTCGGCTTCCCGGCCCTGCCTGCTGCGCTGGGCCTGGCGCTGACCTTCGCCTTCGTCACGCTGGGCTGGGTCTTCTTCAGCACCGATCTGCCTACCGCCCTGCGCATCTACGGGCGATTATTCGGGGTGAGCTAAGCCGAGGAATTTATGACGGTTGAATTTATGGGTTGGCTACCGCACGGGCGGGCACATAGGCCCGCCCCTACAAATTGGGCACCCTCGGTACAGACCAACCCTCGTTTGCGTAGGGGAAATGGGAGTCAAATCATGCTCGTCAGCGGGTTCCCCCTCTCCGGCTTGTTGGGAGAGGGGGCCAGGGGGTGAGGTCAACCATGCCGACGCCTTCGCTCCGCGCGACCCTGCGCATCTTCGGCAAAGCCGTCGCGCTGCTGCTGATCCTGAATTTCGCCTGCGTGGCCCTGGCCTATGATCCGATTGCCGCGCTGACCCAATTCAATACCTGGTGGCTGGTCGGGCATGGCCGGGATCGGCTGGTCTATCCGAGCGATTTCCAGAATGGGCAGCTTCCAATGGAATCGCTGCTGAGGGCGCACAAATTGGCCTACACGCCCAAAGCGCCGGACGAGTATCGCGTACTGGCGCTAGGCGAATCGGGCATCGCGGGCTGGGGATTGCCGGACTCGGATACCTTCACGGCGCAGTTGACCGCGCGCGGCGTGCAGATCGGCGGGAAGCGCGTGGTGGCATACAATCTGGCTTATCCGTCGCCCAGTGTGGCGCGCGACGTGCTGATCCTGGATACGGCGCTGGCCTACCAGCCTGATCTCGTGATCTGGTTCCTCAGCCCGGCGGCGCTGGACGACTCGCCGGAGGCGACGGGCAAAAACGGCGTCCTGTTCGATCTCAATCGGGCGCGGCTGAAGCGTCTCACGGATACGTATAACCTGGGCGCGTGGTTCGATGCGCGTATGGACCCTGAATCCGCAGCGAGCCGCCTGATAGCCATCCACAACCAGGATTCGCTGCCGGTGTGGTTCAATTCGCTGCTGTATCCTTTCGTCGCGCCTGACCTGGGCATCACGAACCGGCACATCGGCTCAGAGGCGATCCCCGCGACGGCCCGCTACGTGAGCGGGCAGCGGGGCTTCGAGACTCTGCCCAACGACACCTGGCGCTTCCT
>DATGFK010000546.1:0-2633 GCA_035309185.1 Aggregatilineales bacterium | reverse complement strand
ACGCTGGTCTGCGTCGCAACGTTCGTCGTTGTCCTGATCGTCTTTGCGCTATCGCCCGGCGCGAACCGGGCAGACGCACAGGCTCAAGGTACACCGTCGCCCGGTGGCGCTTCAACCGAAGCGGCAACGGTGGCTGGTACTCCGGCAGCCTGTACGGACTTCCTACAGGCAGCCATCGCGGCCACTGACAAAGGCTGCGCCAATACAGGCCGCAACCAGGTCTGTTACGGCAACATATCTCTTAAAGCGGAGGCTCAGCCCGGCGTGAGCGATTTCAGCTTCGACCAGCCCGGCCAGACCGTTCCCATTGCCTCCATTCGCAAACTCGAACTGAGCAGCCTGGACTCCCAGAGCCAGACGTGGGGCGTGGCCTTGATGCGCCTACAGGCCAATTTACCTGATACCGCGCCGGGACAGAACGTCACAATCCTGCTCTTTGGGAACGTCAGTATTGAAGATTCCAGCGTCAACGGCGCGATCCTCGACGCGACCATCGCCAGCGACGTGACTCCGCGCCAGGCTCCCATCACCGGCGCTTACGCGGCCAAATTGACCGCCAACACCGCCGTGAAAGTCACCGGCAAACTGGCCGATGGATCGTGGTTGCGCGTGATGGTCGCCAGTTCTGGTCACCCTGTATGGGTTCCTGCCAAAAATGTCACGCTGAGCTTGGGCGGCGATCCAGCCTCACTGGAAGTGGTGGACGCAAAAGCGCCAGCCTATGGCGCCTATCAAGCCTTCTATCTCCGCACGGGGACGGGCCAGGCCGGTTGCAGTGACGCGCCCCGCGACGGCATCATGATCCAGAGTCCGAAGGGCGCGGCGCGGGTTAATCTTGCCATCAACGGCGCGCAGGTCTCGCTGGGGTCTACCGTAGTCGTGCGGAACCTCACAGGCGACAGCGGGGAATTGCTGGCCTTCAGCACGCTGGAAGGATCGGCTACGATCCAGGCTACTGGCAAGACCCAAACTCTGGCCGCCGGGAATCAGCTTGAAGTGCCGCTGGATTCCAAAGGCACGGTCTCCGGGCCGCCCGGCAAACCGCATCCTTACACGCCTGGGGACGTTGAGGGCGTGCCAGTCAGCGTTCTTCCGGTCAAGATCGCCGTAAAAATACCGCTGGCCTGCAAGTCAGGCTTCATCCAGAGCATGACCTTTAGTATGCCTGCCTTGCCGCCGGGCGTCCCCGTCCCACCGGGATTTAGCTCATCGGGCGGATACACGGCTCCCTGCTACTGTGCGAATGGGTCGCGCAGCGTATCGCTCCAATATGCGACCGAGCTGGTCTGCAATTGAGCATCGCGGGTAGCTGAACCTCACCCCTGCTCGCTGCGCTCGCTTCCCCTCAACCATAAAATCGAGAGGGGACTGAGGGGTGAGGTTCTTGAAATGCCAGATTCAATTGACTGCGAACCTAATCGGGAACCCGCCTCCCTCACTCCAATCCCGCGTTATGGGCGATGATCTCCGCGATTGAGGCCCAATCTTTGTTCTCATAGCCGAGCGCCAGAGCGGTCACAAATCGGTCACGCACCAGGCTGCCCACTGGTAGCGCGACGTTCTTGGCCTCGGCAGCGGCCATTGCCAGGCGCACGTCTTTTAATCCGAGCGGCAATTTGAACCCGGCAGGTTCGTACTGCTCATGTGCGATAATCCCGCCATAGGTCTTGTAGACCGGCGAAGCAAACAGCGAATTGGTGAGGACATCCAGGAATTTATCTGGGGCAATGTCATATTTGCGAACCAGGGCAAAGGCTTCCCCCATCGTCTCGATGAGGGAAGCGATCATGAAATTGCCGGTTAGCTTGATCACGTTGGCGGCGACGGGCTGCGTTCCCATATCGAAAACCCGCACACTGATGGCTTTGAACAGTTCTTCGCAGCGCACAATCGCGCCGGGATCGCCTGCCGCCACGATCACCAGTTGGCCCGCCACAGCCGCCGGTGGCCGTCCAAAGACCGGTGCGGCGACGAAATATTGGCCGCGCTCCCTGTGCGCTTCAGTCAGGCGCTCGGAGATTGCGGCACTGACGGTGCTCATGGAGACGTGTATTCCGCCTTTGGGTAAGGTATCCAGCAGGGCCCCCTCGCCAAAAGCGACTGCTTCGAGTGCGTCGTCGTCGGCAAGCATGGTCATGACGATCTCGTTGTGGCTGGCCTGGCCCACCGTTTCGGCAATGATGGCGCCGCCGCCTTCGCTAACAAGTTCCGCGCTTTTGTTGCGGGTGCGATTGTAAACGGTGACGATATTCCCGGCTTTGACCAGGTTGCGGGCGATAGGCATTCCCATCAAGCCCAGCCCAATCACACTGACGTTCATCGCTTTTCACCTCATTCCATGAATCACCTCGCCGCAAAAGTTCATTCTGCGGCGAGGGCAATCGCAAACGGGTTGTTTCCCCTCCCTTTCGCGAAAGGGAGGGGATGGAGCGCTCTTACTGTGCCGCTGCGGTAGCAGGTGCCGTGGCTGCGGGCGCGGCAGGAGCTGCAGCAGTGCCGGAAGATGGCGCTGCGGGCGTGCCAGTCGCCTGCGAGGTCGGCAGCGGTGTCGAAGTAGGCGTCAGGGCCGAAATCTGAGTCTGGACGGCATTGGCCTGATCTGCGATGGCGGTCAGCGTCAGTTCCAGCGGGAT